>NZ_JZWV01000511.1 GCF_000966975.1 Streptomyces katrae
GCCGGGCGGCGAGCTGGCGGGTCGCCTCCGCCGAAGCGCTCGCCGGCCGGGACACCTGGGCCGGCAGCGGGGCCAGGGCCGGTTCGATCTGCGAGCGGTAGGTGGTGGTGAGGAGGGAGCCCAGGACGGCGACGCCCAGGACGCCGCCGATCTGGCGCATGGAGTTGTTCACGGCCGATCCCGCACCGGTCCGATCCGGCGGCAGGACCGCCATCACCGCCTCGGTCGTCGGGGCCATGGCGGCGCCCATCGCCGCGCCCTGGACGAAGAGGAGCAGCCAGAACCAGGCCATCGGGGTTCCCGTCCCGATGCCCGTGTACGCCAGGAAGGTGCCGGCGGCGGCCAGCATGGCCGGGCCGACCACCGGACCGAGGCCGAAGCGGCGGACCAGGCCGGCCGACAGGGGCGCACCGGTCAGTACGCCGGCCGCCACCGGCACCAGGTTCAGCCCCGCCTCGAACGGGGTCTGGTCCCGGACGCCCTGGAGGTAGAAGGCGGTGTAGAACATCGACCCGGAGAGGCTGAAGTAGGTCAGCATCACCGAGACGGTCGCGCCGGAGAAGCGGGCGTTCCGGAAGAGGCGCACGTCGAGGCTGGGGGTGCTCACCCGCAGTTCGACCAGGACGAAGACCACCAGCACGAGCGCGCCGCCCGTGATCGGGGCGAGGACGGCGGGACCGGTCCATTCGTTGCGGTGGCCGCCCTCGATCAGGCCGTAGACGACGGCCAGCAGGCCGACGGTGGACAGCAGGACGCCCAGCGGGTCCAGCTTCGTACGGCTCGTGCTCCGCGCCGCCGGCAGCAGGAAGACCGCGCCCAGGACCGTGACGGCCGCCAGCGGCAGGTTGACCAGGAAGACCGACCCCCACCAGAAGCGCTCCAGCAGTGCCCCGCCGACCAGCGGGCCGGCCGCGATGGCCAGTCCGCTGGAGCCGGACCAGATGGCGATGGCCATGGCCCGCTCGCGGGCGTCGAACACGGCCGAGATCAGCGAGAGGGTGGCGGGCATGATCAGCGCACTGCCGACGCCCATGGCCCCGCGTGCGGTGATCAGTTCGCCGGGGCCGCCGCTGAGGCCCGCCCACAGGGACGAGGCGGCGAAGACCGCCGTCCCGGTGAGCAGCATCCGGCGGTGGCCGTACCGGTCGCCGAGGACCCCGCCGCTGAACAGCATCACGGCGAAGATCAGCGTGTAGGAGCTGATGCTCCACTGGAGCTGGTTGGTGCTGGCGCCCAGCCCCTCCTGCGGGTCGGCGAGGGTCTTGAGGGCCACGTTGAGGATGGTGTTGTCCAGCCAGACCGTCAGCTGCGCGAGCACGAGTACGGCGAGGGCCAGGCGGCGACGCCCCGCCGGGATCCGGGGGGCGTCGGGCGCGGACTGCTCCGGCTCCTGCCCGGCGAGCTGGTGAACCACGGTGATGCGACCTCTCGATGGGATCGGGGAGGAGCCGGGAGGCCGGCCCTCGACCGATCGTCCAGGGCGGCCCGGAAGAGGGTCAATTGATCGCGGCCTACTGGCAGTTAGCTGCCAACGGCCCCCTTCCGCGCCGCCGTCCGCTCGGCGAGGGCGCCCAGGGTGGCGAGCTGGCGGCGCATCATGAACAGGTCGCCCCGGGCCATCATCCGCAGCCGGGCGGCCCCCAGCCGCCCGGGCCGGCGGCCCACCATCATCTTGACGACGAGCCGGGTGGTCCGCGCGTCCACCGGGTCCGCCCGGTAGGTGATGGCGAACTCCCCGAAGGCCCGGACCGCCCAGGGGGTGGTGAGCAGCAGGGTGAGGTGGCGGTCCGGTTCGAAGCCGACGAGTTCGAAGATGGTCATGACCCGTTGTCCGGTCTCCAGCCGCTCCGCCCCCGGGGTGAGCCTGCGGGGGCTGCGGCGCCCGAAGTTGTCCAAGCTGTCGTAGCTGTACGGGGCCACCTTGAGCTGGCACAGCCAGCGGAACACCACGGGGGCCGGCGCCCGTACGGTCACGGCCCGCAGCCAGGGCTCGGCCGAGGGGCCGAGCAGGTCGTCACAGGGGTAGGCGGCGCCCCGTTCCCCGGGCGTCGCCCCCCACATACGCGGGTCTCCCACGGCGGCCGCTACCCCAGCGCCCGCTTCAGGAAGTCCAGGACCGCCGTACGGTACCGGTCGGGGTCGGTCTTCATCCCCTGGAGGTGTTCCGTTCCCGGCAGGACCTCGATCTCCGCCCTCGGGTAGCGGGCCGCGAGGGCCCGCGCCCCCTCGACGGGGATGATGCTGTCGTCCTCCCCGGCCAGGATCAGCACGGGGGTGTCCAGGTACGCACCCTCGGCCGGCGGCGGCCACTGGGCCCGCAGCATGGCTGTGCCCAGCCGGGAGAAGACCGCCGTCAGCACCGCCCAGGAGGGGCCGGAGCGCAGCGGGCGCGGCACCGGCAGCCCCTTGGCCCGCAGGAAGTTGCGGAACAGCGGCTCGAGTTCGAGCGCCGGACCGCTGTCGCACACGATCGCGTCCACCGGGCGGTCCGGGCGCCGCAGCAGGTAGAGCGAGGGGAAGGTGGAGAAGGAGAAGCCGAAGACCGCGAACCGCGCGTCCTGGTACCCGTCGCTGCCCCGCAGGTGGTCGACGACGGCCACCACGTCGTCGGTGTGGCGTTCGCTGAGCCCCCAGAAGGCCTTGTCGGAGTCGCTGAGCCCGTGGTTGCGGTGGTCGAACAGGGCGACGGTGTAACCCGCTTCGTGCAGGAAGGCGGCCTGGGCCAGGCTCGCCGACTTGCTCAGGCCGATGCCGTGGCCGATCACCACGACCCGGTCGGTGCCCCCGCGGCAGAGCCAGACGTGGAGGGTGCGGCCGCCGCCGGGGAGGGGGACGGCCACCTCCTCCAGCGGCAGGCCGAAGTCCCGGGGGTGCTTGTGGTGGGGGCGGCGGGGCGGGTGGTAGACGAGGTACGAGAGCAGCGCCCCGTACACCGGCGCCGCGGGCACCGCCAGGGCCGGGAGGAGACCGCTCAGGAAACCGCCGCGACGGGGCGGTTTGGAGGATCCGTTTTCCGCCGCCGCGCTTTCTCGTATTTCCGTCCTGTTGTCTCTTCCTTGCATTTCAATTCCCTCCCGGTGCATACCGTGCTGCGGCCGTCCGGACCGGTCGTCTCAGCCGCAGCCGCCGGCGTGACCCCCGTCAGCCGACCTGGCCACGGTATCCGCCGGCGCGTTCGGAGAACCGGCTTTCGCACATTTCCGATTTCCGTCCCGCGTCGCCCGCCCGCGAACCGAGCGGGCGAAATCGGATATCCGGTCCGTTCCCCAGAATTTGTCGTGTCCGTCGATGAGAAAAGGGACTCCGAACACCCCGTCCCGCCAGACGTCGAGGAGCGCCGACACCCCCCGCGCGCGCAGCTCCGGGTCACGGGCGGCGCCGGCCAGCCGCTCGGCGGGCAGGCCCAGCTCCGCGCCGAGCTCCCCGATCACCGACGGGTCGCAGATGTCGCGCCCCTCCTGCCAGCGCGCCCGGTAGACCCGGCCGACGAACTCCGGTCCGCGACCGGCATCCTGAGCCACCAGCCAGGCCAGGTGCGGGACCTCCCAGCAGGGCTCGCGGTCCACCGGCCAGGTCGGCTCCAGCCCGCGCTCCCGGGTCAGCCGCCGGACGTCCTGGAGGATGTACAGGTGCTTCTCGCGGGACATGGCCACGTACGGGAAGCGGCCGCCGGCGGCTTCCAGGGCCCGGGCGCTCTCCTCGTCCGGCTCCCAGAACGGCCGCCATTCGAGCCGTTCCACCACGTCGGGGTGGCGGGCGAGCAGTTCCTGGTGGGCGAGCCAGGAGTACGGGCTGCGCAGGGAGAAGTAGAAGCGCGGCGGGGCCTGCCTGCGCGCTCCGGGGGACGGGGCCGCCTCAGACAACGAGGCCCCCGTCGATCTGCAGCACCGAGCCGGTGACGTACTCGGCCCCGACCAGGTACGCGACCGTGTCCGCGACCTCCTCGGGACGGCCCAGCCGGCGCAGCGGGATGCCGCGCAGCGCCCTCTCCCTGACCTTGCCGGACAGCCCGGCGGTCATGTCTGTCTCGATGAACCCGGGGGCGACGGCGTTGGCCCGGATGCCGTAGGGGCCGACCTCCTTGGCGAGGGCCTTGGTGAAGCCGATGATGCCCGCCTTCGACGCGGAGTAGTTGGTCTGGGTGGCGTGCCCGTAGACCCCCGCGACCGAGGAGATGTTGACGATGCAGCCGCTCTTGCGCTTCATCATCTCGAAGACCACCGAACGGCAGACGTGGTAGGTGCCGTCGAGGTTGACGCCGAGCACCTGCCGCCAGTCCTCGTCCGCCATCATCAGCAGCGGCTGGTCCCGGACGATGCCGGCCGAGGTCACCACGACGTCGATGCCGCCGAGCCGGTCCTCGACCCCGGCGACCAGGGCCCGTACCGCGTCCGGGTCGGAGACGTCCGCCTGGTGCCCGTGGACCCGTACCCCCAGTTCGGCGGCCTCCTTCTCCAGTTCGGTGGCGGCGTCCGGCCGCGAGGCATAGCAGAAGGCCACGTCGTGGCCGTCACGGGCGAGGCGCAGCACGGTGGCCCGCCCGATGCCGCGGGTGCCGCCGGTGACCAGGGCGACCTTGGGTGTGCTGTCCGGCATGCGGGTACTCCTCACTGGACGCCGGCGGGCTGGGCCGCCGGGCTCTGTTCGCGGGCTGCGGTCAGCTCGGCGGCCGGGCGCATCGCCATGACCACCCGTCCGACCTCCATGACGGTCTCGCCGCCGACCAGGGCCTCGCCCTCGAAGATCACGGTGTCGCTGAGGGCCCGGACGAGCCGGACCCGGTGCTCCAGTACGTCGCCGGGGTACACGGGCCGGTGCAGGACGACGTCGGAGATGCTGCCGAAGAGCATCACCTGGCCCGACAGCACGTCCGGGTTGGGCTTGTCCCACGCGGCCAGCACCCCGGCCGCCTGGCACCAGGACTCGACGAGCAGCGTCTGCGGATAGCCGTGCCCCTCGTCGTCGGCGTCCTCGGCGAGCCCCTCGTACCAGGGTTCGTTGCAGGTGACCGCCTTGAGGGCGGTGAGGCGTTCCTCGGGGACCAGTTCGGTCACCCGGTCCACCAGCAGCATCGGGTAGCGGTGCGGCAGCACCCGCTTGATCCCGGTGGTCGTCAGCACGGGGTGCTCCCTTCGGTGAAGCGCAGCCGGACCGTCGCGGCGCGGCCCCGGTCGGTGGCGGCGACCGCCTCGCAGCGCCAGTGCCCTTCCCGGCGCGTCCACTTCAGTTCGACCGTGAGCCGGTCGCCGGGGAAGACGGGGCTGAGGAAGCGGGTGGACTCGACGGCCCGGAGCGTGACGCGGGCGCCGGGGGCGGGGGCGGTGGCCAGCGCGCTGCGGTGGACCAGTTCGACGACGCACACGCCGGGGAAGATGGGGAAGCCGGGGTAGTGGCCGGGGAAGACCCGTTCGTCCGCGTCGATGCGGACCGTGGTGCGGGGGGCGCCGTCGGCGCCGTCCCGGTCGAGGAGCGGGACGGCGCGGACGGGGCCCGCGGCGGGGACGGCGCGGACGGGGCCCGCGGCGGGGGCCGCCATCAGGCGGCCGTCAGCTTGGCGTCGAGCAGGTCGTACGCCTTGCGCAGGCAGGTGACCTCCTTGAGTTCGGACTCGCCGAGCTTGACGCCGTACTTCTTCTCCAGGACGACCATGACCTCCAGGGCCATCAGCGAGTCGACGCCGAGGTCGTTCACGAAGTCGGCCTCGTCGGTCAGCTCGGTCTCCTCGACGTCGAGGACGTCGGCGACGGTGCGGCGCAGGTTCTCGAGTTCGAGGACGGCGGGGGCGGTGGTCTCGGACATGTGGTTCTCCTTCGTGTGCGTCGGACGGTTGTGGTGTGTCGGGTCGGTCGGTCAGCGCAGGCGCAGGACGGCGCAGCCGACCACGCCGTCGCGGTCCACCGAGGTGATCAGGCCGATGGAGCCGGCCAGGCCGGGACGGCCCTCGGCGGTGGCGAGCAAGGCGGCGGTCTGGAAGGACGCGGAGGCCGCGTGGGTGTCGCCGATCAGCTCGGCTCCGGGGACGTGTTCGGGCTCGTGCCCCGCGAACACCGCGTCGAGGGACTCGCGTTCGGCGGCGCCGCGGGCGCCGTGGGCCCCGGAGGCGGCGACGAGGGCGACCTCCGGCGGCTGGACGGCGGCCCGGTCCAGGGCGCGGCGGACGCTGTCGGCGAGGACGGGGGCGACCTGGGCGTCGGTGTGGAAGACGCCGAATTCGAGGGCGAGCACCTCGGCCAGGCCGGGACGCCCGTATTGGGCGGCGGCCTCGGCGGACTCCAGGAGCAGCACCGCGGCGCCCTCGCCGAGGATCCCGTCGGCCTCGTCGGGCCTGCGGGTGTGGAACTCCAGCCAGGCCCGGGCCGGGGAGAACTCCTCGACCGCCCCGCACAGCACGGTCCTGGTGTGCCCGGACTTCTGCAGCCGCAGGGCGTAGTTGAGGGCGAGGAGCCCGGAGGCCCGGCCGCCGGCGACGGTGGTGTTGGGGCCCTTGAGCTTGTGCCAGATGGCGCACTGCCCGGCGGCGCAGTTCATCACCGTGTTGGGGAAGCGCATCGGGTCCACGTAGAAGGGCTTCTCCTGGACCACGGAGTCGCGGGTGAAGTCCATCATGCTCTGGGCGCTGCCGGTGTTGGTGCCGAGGACCAGTCCGGCGTCCTCGCCGACGCCGGGGATGCGTGCGCCCTCGGGGTCCTGGAGGAGCCGGCCGACGGCGGTGACGGCGAGGCCGGTCACCCGGTCCATGGAGCGGGTGCCCTTGCGGCCCAGCACGGTCTTGCTGTCGAAGCCGGGCACCAGGCAGGCGGTGTCGACGGGGCCGTCCCAGACGCCGCGGTCCAGTGCGGCGGCCGCGGTGCGCCCGGCGGTGATGCCGGCCGTGAACTCCGGTCGCTCCAGCCCGTACGGCGAGACGGCCGACCAGGCGGTGATGAGCGGCCCTCGGCGGGCGGTGGCGGTTTCCATGGGTCGCGGTGCTCCTTCGGTGGCTTCGGTGGGGCGTACGGGCGCGGGGCCGCCGGTCGCGGAGGCGGTCCCGGGCGCGGTCACGGCCGCGGGGGTGGTCACAGGAAGTGCACGCCCTGGTACGCGGACCAGTCCGGGCGGCTGTCCGGGCGGGCCCGGCGGACCCCGGGGAGCAGCCGGTCCGGGGCCGTTCCGAGGCCGGTCAGGTCGGCCTCCTCGGCCCAGACGCCGGCACCCTCGGCCAGCAGCGTGCGCAGGGAGGCGCGCGGGTCGGGGAGGGTGTCGAGGTCGATGCGGCCGATGCGGAGGGACCGCGCCGGGGCGTCGTCGTCGGCGGTGGCGAAGGTGACGGCGAGGCCGCGCAGCAGGATGTCCAGGCCGTCCTGCTGCCGGTTGAGCTCGCGCGCCAGGTAGAGCACGTCGGCGAACTGGGTCTCGACCGAGCCGCGGTAGGCACGTTCGACGACCAGCAGCCGGCGCCCGGTCGTGGGCTGTGGCGCCACGGTCAGCACACCCCCAGGAAGAAGGCCTTGTCGGCGGCGTCGAGGTGTTCGGTGAACTTGAACGGCGCGCGCAGCCGGATCCCCGGGATGTGGGCGTCGGCGCCGCGCTCCTGGCTGCAGAACCGGCACGCGTACCAGTGCAGGGTGGTGGGGAAGGCCGCCAGGAGTTCGGCGGCCAGGGCGGCCGTCGTCGGGTACTCCCGGGCCCAGTCCACGACGTTGCGCGGTTTTGCGGGGCCCAGCGCCTGCCGGGTGAGGCCGGTGGCGTGGCCGCAGGTCCACAGGTGGACGCGGGCGCCCCGGGCGAGGAGTGCCTGGGAGAGCCGGAAGGCGGAGGTGACCAGGTCACCGGTGTGCGGGGCGCCCATGATCGCGATCAGTACGTCCGCGCGCGGCAGGAGGCCGGCCATGTCAGTGCCACACTCCCCGTACCCCGGGCCGCAGCAGCCGCTCGGCGACCTCGTCCATCTCCACCGCCCGGACGCCGGGCGCGAGCCGCTGCGCGGACAGGGCGCGCTGGTCCAGCGAGAAGGCGTCCGCCCAGACCTCGCCCCCGGCCGCCAGCACCCGTCCGACGGCCGGTCCGGCGGCGGCGAGGCCCTCGGTGACCCCGTTCTCGATCAGCAGCACGGCCACGCCGTGCCCGGCGCGGGCCAGCCGGACGGCGTCGCCGAGGAAGGCCTCGGCGCCGGGTCCGGCGTAGCTGCCCTGGGATTCCACGAGGAGGTACTCAGCCATGGCGGACCGCCTCCTTCCTGCGGTCGGCGGCGGCCTCGAAGGAGGCCTCCAGGAAGCCGAGGACGCGCTCGCGGTATTCGGCCGCGTCGAAGCGCAGGGCGTTCATGTGCATGGCCTGGGGTGCGGTCCAGCGTTCGGCTTCGGGGTAGCGGTCGGCGACGCCCATGATCTGGGCCTCGTCGATGACGGGGTCCTGGGCTCCGGCGATGAACATCAGCCGGGTCGGGAGCCCGGCGAGGTCCGGGGGCCAGTTCCGCACGGCCAGCATGTGCATGCTGATCCGGGAGAAGAGGTGGCGGTAGAGGGCGTAGGCGGCGCCCGTCCTGACCGGTGCGGGCAGCTGGGACCGGCGCAGGCCGGCGAACTCGCGCAGGCCTGCGGCGGTGTCGGACATGGGGCCGCTGTCGCAGACGACGGCGGCGACCGGGGTCCCGACGCGGCGCAGCACGTGCAGGGAGACCCAGGTGGAGAACGAGAAACCGATGAGGGCGAGTTCCCCGGCGCCGACCTCGGGGTCCCGGCGCACGGACGCGATCACGTCGGCGAGGTCGCCGGTGTAGCGCTCGGACATGCTGCCGTACTTGCGGTCGCGGCCGCTCTCACCGTGGTTGCGCATGTCGTACGCGACCACGTGGTGCCCCGCTTCGTGCAGCAGCGCGATGTGGCCGAGGACGCTGGACTTGGTGCGGCCCATGCCGTGGCAGATCACCACCGTGTGCGGTCCGCGCCCGGGTACGACCCACGCGTCGAGGGTCACCCGGTCGCGGGTGGTGGTCACCGACAGGGGGCGGACCGGCAGGCCCTTGTGGCGCGGGGTCCGGCCGGGGTGGGCGGCCGGCGGATGGTACAGCTCGTGGGCGTGCCGGGCGGCGAGTACGGCCCCGGTGGCGAGGGCGGACACGGCGGACAGCAGGGCGCGCGGGGAGCGGCGGCCGGGCCGGCGGTGCACCTGGCCGGGGGTGGAGGGTCGGGTGCGCATCAGGTGGTCAGCGCCTCGCCGCCGTCGACACCGATGACGTTGCCGGTGATCCAGGAGGAGTCGGTGCGGGCCAGTGCGACGACCGCCTCGGCGACGTCCTCGGGGCGGGTGAGGCGGCCGTGCGGGTTGCTGCGGGCGGCGAGTTCGACCAGCCTCTCGTGTCCGGGGATGCGCTCCAGCGAGGGGGTGACGGTCACGCCGGCGCGCAGGGAGTTGACGGAGACGCCCTGCGGGGCGAGTTCGAGGGCGAGCTGGCGGACGTGTGATTCGAGGGCGCACTTGGCCGCCGAGACGGCGCCGTAGTGGGCGGTCACCCGCTGGTCGCCCGCGCTGGTCATCGCGAAGATCTTCGAGCCGGCGCCCAGCAGGCCGGCCGCGTGGAGGCTCTGGGTCCAGTAGACGAGGGAGTGGGCCATCACGTTGAGGGTCATGTCCATCTGCCGGGCCGTCAGGGCGGGTCCGCCGTCCGCCGGCAGGTAGGGCAGCAGGGTGCCGAAGGCCAGGGAGTGCAGGACGACCCGCAGCGGTGCGCCGCCCGTCAGCTCGGCGAACCGGGGGACCAGCTCGCTCCGGGTGGCCGGGGAGGCGGCGTTGGCGTTGAAGAAGTGGGCCCGGGCCCCGGTGGAGCGCAGCTCCTCGACGGCCGCCTCGGCCTTCTCCTGTCCCTCGGCGGTGTCGAAGTGGACGCCTAGGACGTGGGCGCCTTCGTGGGCCAGGGCCCGGGCGTTGGCCAGGCCTATCCCGCTGGAGGCGCCGAGAACGAGGCACCAGGAACCCTCGAGTGACGTCGTCATGAACTCCCTCTCCTACTTCGTGCTGGTGGTACGCGGGGTGCGTCGTGTTCAGGCGGCGGGGACGGCCGCCGGTGCCGGTGCGTCCGGTGCTTCCGGTGCGTCCGGCGGCGGGGTGAGGAGGGCGAGCGCGAGGTTGCCCTGCGCCGCCGCGGTGACGACGAGGACGGGGCCCGGCAGTTCGGCCAGCGCGCCCGCCGCCTGCAGCAGGGGCTCCAGGGCTCCCGCGCCCGCCGGGACCGTCTCGGCGTCCGGGCCGAGGGCCTCGGCCACGGCGTGTCCGACGGGCGAGCCGTCCAGTACGGCGATCACCCGCGGGGCGGCGGCCGGGCCGGCACCCCATGCGGTCAGGGCGGCGTCGATCAGCTGCCGGGCCCGTTGCGCGCCCCGGCCCGCGGCGGCGGTGCGCGGGGGCAGGAACAGGCTCCGGACGCGGCAGTGCCCGTAGGCCCGGCCGCCGCGCGCCCGGACGGACTCCAGCGGCTCCAGGACGAGCGCGACGGCGCCCCGTTCGGAGTCGGCGTGACCGGCGTGCGCGGGGTCGAGGGCCTCCTCGGTGGCTCCGGCGAGCAGCCAGGCCGCCCGGCCGGCGGCGACGGCCCTGGCCCCGGTCTCCAGGCCCCGGTCTCCAGGGATTCCAGGCCGGCGACGCGCGGCGAGGTCACCGTGAGGTTGAAGGCCTTGAGGCCGTGTTCGGTGGCCAGCCGGCTGCCGAAGAGGTTGATCGAGAAGTAGGGCGCGGTGACGGGGCTCAGGGCGGCGGCGCCCTCGGCGAGCACGGTGCGGTCCATGGCCTCGTGCAGGGCGGCGGCCGAGCTGTTGGTCCCGACGGCCGCCCCGCGCAGCTCGGCGGGCCAGCGGTCCGGTTCGTCCCGGGCGTCGGCCATGGCCTCCTTGGCGGCGGCCAGGAAGTACTGGGAGGCGGCGGGAAGGTACTTGTAGCCGCGAGGTCCGAGCCGGGTGCGGTGGTCGAACCAGTCACCGGCCCGCGCCGCCGCGGCCGGGCGGGCGCCGCGGGCGGCTTCCCGCGGGCGGTCGCCCCGGGGGGTCACCACGCCGATGCCCGACACCACCAGCGGCGCGTCCTGATGCGCCGCGGACGTGGGGGTGGTGGTCATGCGCGGGCCTCCTGGAGGACGAGGGATACGTTGTTGCCACCGAAGGCGTAGGCGTTGACCAGGGCGAAGCTCCCCCGCAGGGGTGCGGGCTCGACGGGCAGCAGCACGTCGCAGTCCGGGTCGCGCTCCTCGACGGGGCGGTTCGGCGGCACGGTGCGGTGGTGCAGGACCAGCGCCGCGGCCACGGCGGCGAGGGAGGCGGCGGCCCCTCCGGTGTGCCCGACCAGGGCCTTGAGGCTGTACAGGGGGGTACGGCCGGCCGCCGCGCCGAGCACCTCGTGCAGGGCGCGGCTCTCGACCGCGTCGTTGAGTTCGGTGCCGGTGCCGTGGGGCACCACGCAGCCGATCTCGCCGGGGCCGGCTCCGGCGCGCTCCAACGCCTCGCGCATGGCACGGACGATCTGCGTGCCGCCGGGTTCCGGCGCGGTCGCGTGGTGGGCGTCGCAGCTCCATCCCTCCCCCGCGAGCCGTGCGTACACGCGCGGGGCCCGGCGTGCCGCGGCGTGCGCGGCGGACTCCAGCACGAGGACTCCGGCGCCCTCCCCGAAGACGGTGCCGCGCCGGTTGGCGTCGAAGGGGCGGCACCGCTCCGGGTCGACGGCGCCCAGCCGGTTGAAGCAGGCCAGCGCCACCCGGGAGTAGGCCTCCGCTCCCCCGGCGAGCACCACGTCGGCGGCGCCCGTACGGATCAGCTCGGCGGCGGCCGAGATGCCGAAGCCGCTCGCGGCGCAGGCGTTGCTGATGCTGGTGTTGGGCCCTTCGGCGCCGAGCCACTCGCCGAGGGAGGAGGCCACGGAGAAGACCGGGGCCCACTCCCCGTCCGGCGAGTGTCCCTCCGCCCGCCACCGCTCGTGCAGGGTCGCGTCGCCCATGCCGGTGCCGATGACCACCGCGACCCGTTCGGGCGCCACCTCGCCGAGGGCGGAGTCCGCCAGCGCCTGCCGGGCGGCCTCGACGGCGAACCGTGCGGCGGTGCTGGGGCCCTCGGCGGGCCCGTCCGGGTCCGGCGTTCCCGGGACGGAGTACATCAGCGGGACGTCCATCCTGGCGTGCGGGTCGGCCGCCCGCTCGGGCCGGCTGCGCGCCCGCATCAGGCCGTGCCAGAGGGCATCGGCGCCGGAGCCGAGGTGCGAGACCGCGCCCAGACCTGTGATCAGCACTTCTTCCATCGGGGTCTACTCCGGGATGCGGGAAGGGGAGGAAAGGGGAGGGCGAAGGGCAGGGGCCCGGTGGCCGGGGTCAGGCCTGCGGGAGGTCGCCGTTCAGCGCGCGCACGACCCGCTCGTCGAAGCCGACCAGGCTCCAGTCGCGGCGGTTCTCGAACACCGCGTAGCCGTGGGTGATCCGGCCGGTGGCGGTCTGGACAAGGCGCCCGTCGCGCACCACGTAGAAGTCGGTGCGGGCCGTGTAGGTGAAGTCCTTGAAGACCTCATCGACGGTGAAGACCGTGTACAGGTCCTCCTCCATCAGGGCCTCGTCCAGGAAGGTGACCTGGGAACGGGGCACCACGGGGATCCACTTGCGGTCGTCCAGCAGCGTCTTGATCGATATGCCGCGATCGGCGAGGAACAGGTCGACGACCTCCTCGACCTGGCGCAGGTAGCCCGACAGCGCGAGGCGCTCGTTGAAGTGGCAGTACGGGTAGGGGATCCGCCACTTCCAGCCGAAGGCGTTCTCGCCGGCGAGCAGTTGGTCCAGCACCGGGTCGGCGCCGGTGGTGCCGCGGCCGGCGGCCAGGGCGGTGTTGTCGGCGACGGCCACATCGGTGCCGTGCCGGGGGCCACGCCCGGCGCCGTCGCCGAGGCGCTCCACCGTGAAGCGGGCGAGCTCCTCGGGGTGGGCGAGCGGGGCGAGGTAGTCGTCGGCACGCAGGGAGACCTCGGCCTTGGAGGTGACGGCCTTCAGCTCCTTGCCGTCGCGCTCGACGTACAGGGTGACGGAGAAGCGGAAGCGGGTGTCCTCGTCGCGGGTGGTCGGGACGACGACGGCGCGGGCCTCGTCGTCCTGGTGGAAGGCGTGCAGGATGCGGGTGTCGAGGTCGACCACGTCGAGGCCGAGGCCGTGTTCCTCGAACAGCTCCCGGGAGGGCAGTCCGGCGGTGCGGAAGTGCGCAAGGACCGCTTCCTCGACGAGGTAGTTGACGTGCTTGAAGCCGATCCAGGTGTTGATGTTGGAGCCCTCGAAGCGGGGGCGCAGCCGGACGGTGGTCTCCGTCCCCAGCAGGTACTTGACGGCCGTTTCGGCGTGGGTGGTCATGTCGTTCGCTTCCTTGTCCTTGTCGGCGGTTCGGTTGCGGGGCGGCGCGAGGCAACGGGCGGCGCCGGCGTGGTCATGCGACGGACTGGAGGAAGTCCTCCGTCAGGCGGGCGAACTCCGCCGCCCGTTCGGTCATCGCGAAGTGCCCGCAGCCGGGGAGGATCTCGGCCTTCGCGTAGGGCAGGGCCGCGCACAGGGCCTCGCTGTCGGCGGGGAAGGACGCGAAGTCCCGTTCGCCGCCGACGATCAGGCAGGGCATGGTCATGCGGTCGGTGCGCAGGTCCGGCGTCCGCAGGTAGGTGTCGAAGAAGCTCAACCATCCGTACGGGCCGATCCGGTCGCGCACCTTGAGTGCCATCTCCCGGCGCAGGTCGTCCGGGAGGCGGCCGCCGGAGCGGACCCGCAGGCCGTCGGCGAGGATGCGGTCGAAGTCGTTCAGGTAGTACGAGATCGCGTCCCAGCCGAAGGCCTCCGGCCGGGGCCGGTAGAAGGGCGAGACCAGCACCACGGCGCGGGGCCGCGGGGCGGGGCCGCCCTCCGGCTCCTCGTCGAGCAGGGCGAGGAGGGCGTTGGCCCCGAACGAGTGGGCGATCACCACGTCCGGGCCGCCCGGAACCCGGCCCGTCGCCTGCCGGACCCAGTGGGCCGGAGAGTGCCCGGTCCAGCCCGGCACCCCTTCGGCCCGCCAGGGGAGTTCGGCGGTCCACACCTCGTGCGGGGAGCCGACGGTGTGCTCCAGGAGGGCGTCCCAGACGTTGGCGCCGCCGGCCAGCCCGTGCAGCAGCAGGACGCGCAGCGGGCCGGTCCCGCGGCCCGGGCGGCTCAGCCGCACGGACACCGGCGCGGGTCCCCCGGTCACGGGGCGGCCGGCAGGGGGGTGAGCAGGAACCCGGCGGAGGCGTCGTCGCGGTCGCCGCCGGAGGTGACCAGTACGGCCCCGGACCGGTGG
>NZ_JZWV01000512.1 GCF_000966975.1 Streptomyces katrae
GACCAGTACNGCCCCGGACCGGTGGTCCCCGCCCTCGGCGCGGAGCCGGCCGGCGGCGGCCGCGCACTGCAGGACGCCGAGGGCGCCGGAGGCACTGCCGAAGCGGTGGGTGAGGTCGTGGCGGGGGACGTCCCCGGCCTCGTTCCCCCGGTGACCCTCGGGAACGAACCACAGGGCCGGTGCGCGACGGCCGTCGCCCGGGGTGCCCAGGAGCCGGTCCAGGCAGGCCGCGACCCCGGCCTCCCGGGCGTAGTCGCCGAGGACGGCCAGGCCGGCGGCGCCGCGCTCGGCGGCGGCGGAGGCCCGTTCCAGGACCAGGGCGACGGCCCCGTCCAGGAGTTCGGCGGAGGGCCGGCCGAGGAGTCCCTCGACGTAGCGGTTGGCGGTCTCGACGCCGACCACGAGGACCCGGTCGGCGCGTCCGGCGCGGATCATCACCGCGGCCCAGTGGACGGCGTCGAGGCCGGAAGTGGCTCCGTTGCAGACCATCAGGTTGGGGCCGCGCAGACCGTGGCGGATGGCGAGGGAGGAGGCGGGGACGTTGCTGGAGGCGTTGGGCAGGCCCATGGGGCTGATGCCGGCGACGCCGTGCTCCTTGATGCCGTCGGCGACCTCGCAGACGGTGTCGAGGTTGCCCAGGTTCGAGCTGACGACGACGCCCGTGGAGGTGCCGGGGACGGACAGGGCTCCGTCGGCCAGCAGGCCCGCGTCGCGCAGGCCGGCCTCGGCGGCGCAGAGGGCGAGCTGGGAGGCCCGGTCCTTGTAGCGCAGCCCGCGCCGGCCGATCAGGGCGCCGGGGTCGACGGGGTCGTGCCCGGGGGCGGGGCGTGCGTCGAGCAGGTCTGCCGGGCCGGTGGTGCCGGGCAGGGCGGAACCGATACCGGTCACCAGGACCTCGGCGGCCGGAACCCCGGCCGCGTCCCGGCCGTTGCGGGAGTGGTTCACCGTGCCGCCCTCTCCACGACGGCGACCGCGTTGACGCCGCCGAATCCGAAGGCGTCGACCTGGGCGAGGACCGGCTGCGCGGTGGTCTCCCGGTCGCGGACGAGCCGGAAGCCGGCCGCCTCCTCGATCGGTTCCCGCAGCCCGATGACGGGCGGTATCCGGCCCGACTCCAGGGCCTTGAGCGCGACGATCAGGCTGAGCAGCCCGGAGCCGCCCGAGGTGTGCCCGGTCATCGACTTCACCGCGGTCATCAGCGGGGTGCCGGCCTCCGGTCCGAAGACGTCGCCGATGGCCGCGGCCTCGGCCTCGTCGTTGAGCAGGGTGCCGGTGCCGTGCAGCATGACCAGGCCGATGTCCTGGGGCTTGACCCCCGCCTCGCGGTGGGCGCCGCGGACGGCTTCCGCGATGCCGTCCCGGTCGGGAGCGGTGACGTGGTAGCCGTCGCAGTTGACGTGCACCGAGCGCAGCCGGCCGCGTACCGCGGCGCCGTCGGGCGCGGCGCCCTTGGGGTCGCTGCGGCGCAGGACCACGGCGGCGGCGCCCTCGCCCATGAGGACGCCCTTGCGGTCGCGGTCGAAGGGCCGCAGTACGTCCGGGGCTTCCATGTGGACCCGGTCCAGGAGTCCGTACATGCTCTCGGTGAGGGTGTCCACACCAGCCACGACGACGGTGTCCGAGGCGCCGGCCGCCAGCAGGTCGCAGCCCAGGGCCAGTGCGTACAGGGAGGCGGAGCAGGCGTTGGAGAAGGTGTGCGTGCGGACCGCCCCGAAGCGCTCGCGCAGGGCGGTGCCGAAGTGCAGGCCCGCCATGTCGAAGTCGGCGCCGTCGCGCCAGCGCAGCTCCGCCGAGCGCAGTTCGCGCAGGCCGGTGCCGACGAGGACCGGTACCTCCGAGAGGTCCTCGCCGAGTCCGGCCCCGCGGACCGCCTCCTCGATGGCCGCGATCAGCCAGCGGGTGGCACGTCCCGGCTCGTCGGTGCCGGGGGCCGGACGGTCGTCGATCTCATAGGCGTGCCGGGCGCGGAAGCCGGAGCGGTCGAAGCCGCGGAGCTCCGCGCGCCCGCTGCGGCCGGCGCACAGGGCCTCGAAGACCTCGTCGACTCCGGTGCCGACGCTGGCGACGGCACCGAGGCCGGTGAACACCAGTTCGGGCAGGGCGGATTCCGCCGGGGCGGGGCGGGGGGTCATGTCCGGGCCTCCTCGTACTTGCCGAAGATCACTACGGAGTTGTTGCCGCCGAAGGCCAGCCCGTTGTTCTGGACGACCCGTAGCTCGGCGTCGACGGCGTGGTTGGGGACGCAGTCCACGCTGCATTCGGGGTCGGTCTCGACGTGGTTGATCGTCGGGGGGATGAACCCCTCGGTGAGGGCGAGCGCGCAGCCGATCGAGGCGAGGGCGCTGGCGGCCCCCATGCTGTGGCCCAGCATCGACTTGATCGACACGGTCCGGGGGGTACGGTCGCCGAACACCTGCCGGATGGCGCGGGCTTCGGTGACGTCGTTGGCCTTGGTGCCCGTGCCGTGGGCGGAGATGAAGTCCACGTCCTCGGGCCCCACCCCGGCCGCGTCGAGGGCGAGCCGCATGCACTGCGCCACGCTGTCCTGGTTCGGGGCGACGGGGTGGTGGGCGTCGCAGTTGAGCCCGTACCCGAGCACCTCGGCGTGGATGCGGGCGCCGCGTGCCAGGGCGGAGTCGAGGCTCTCGAGGAGCAGGACCCCGGCCCCCTCACCGGTGAGGATGCCCTTGCGGTCGATGTCGAACGGCTGGCAGCGCTCCGGGGCGATGGTGCCGAGCCGGTAGAAGCCGGTGAAGGTCTTGCGGCAGAGGGCGTCGGCGCCGCCGACGAGGGCGTGGTCGACCTCTCCGGTGCGGACCGCGTCGAAGCCGTAGCCGATGGCGTAGTTCCCGGCCGCGCAGGCGGTGGGCAGGGTGACGGCCTCGACGCGGCTGAGGCCGAACTCGTGGGCGATGGCGGCCGAGAGCCGGCCGGCGGGCACCCGGGCGGTGACGGTGGGGTCCATGTGCTCGGCGCCGCGCCGCACCTCGGTTTCGACGAGCTGGTCGAGGTCGCGGGACTCCCCGTCGGTGGTGCCGATGGAGATGAGGCAGCGGCCGGCGCGCAGGTCCGCCTCGGCCAGTGCCGCGTCCTCGAGGGCCATGCGCGCCGCGGTCACCGAGAACTGGCTGGCCCGGCCCAGGGTTTCGGGTTCCAGGTTCTTGATCCAGTGGGTGGGGTCGAAGTCGACGATCTCGCAGCCGTTCGCGTGATCGAAGCCCTCGGTGTCGAACGCGGTGATCGGCTTCGCGGCGCTACGGCCCGAACGCAGCCCGGAAAGGAACTCGGAGGCGCCCAGCCCGATGCTGGAGACCGCGCCGAGCCCGGTGATGACCACCCTGTTCGCCGGTACATCAGTCATGTTCATCCCGCTATCTCGCAGGCCGGCGGACCGGCCGTTCCCAAGGTGTTCCGTCCGTGGACCCGGCGCCGCCCGGCCCTACTTCCAGTCGGCGGATTCCGCGACGACCTCGTACACGCCGTCGAGGTTCACCATCCGGCCGAGTTCGGTCTGGTTGATGACGACGTTGAATTCCTTCTCCAGGGAGGCGAGGATCTCGATGGCGCGCAGCGAGTCGGCGTCGTGATCCTCCTTGAAGAGGCTGGTGGCGGTCACGTCCTCGGGGTCGATTTCGAGGATGTCGCAGACGATGTCCTTGATGGTCTCGCGGCGTTCTTCGGTCGTAGCGGCCACAGGAATTCCCCATTCGTGGTGAAGGTGGTCCGGATACCCGGAGGAGTACGCGGCTGACTTCCGCGTCGATGGAGAACCTATTCAGTGGGCGAGGCCTTCGAAAGGGCTCTGTCAGTTAGCTGCCAGACCGGATCCGCGGAGGGTTCAGGGGCGTTCCGGCTGGCATTTTCCGGTCGGCCGGAAAGGGGTCAGGCGGTGCGCCGCCAGGCGCCGGGGGCGGTGTACCGGCCCCGGCGGCGCGGGCCCCGGCGGCCGGGGGCCGACGTGGCGGGCGCCGGCTCGGCGGCGGGGCCGGCGGTCCGGGCGAGGAGTACGGCGGTCAGCGCGGCCAGTTCCTCCGGCCCGGGTTCGCCCCGGACGACCCGGAACAGCGGTGCGCCCCGTTCGGTGTGTCCCCTGCTGGTGTCCATGCTGGTCTCCCCTCCCGTCACATCGGCGGGTTGCCGTGCTTGCGGTCGGGCAGTTCCGCGTACTTGGCGCGGAGCATCGCCAGGGAGGCGGCGAGCACGGAGCGGGTGTCGGCGGGGTCGATGACGTCGTCCACGAGGCCCCGCTCGGCCGCGTAGTACGGATGCATCAGCTCGGCCCGGTACTCCTTGATCTTCTGCGTCCGGGTCGCCTCGGGGTCGTCGGCGGCGTTGATCTCGCGGCGGAAGATCACGTTCGCCGCGCCCTCGGCGCCCATCACGGCGA
>NZ_JZWV01000513.1 GCF_000966975.1 Streptomyces katrae
GGCGCCCATCACGGCGATCTCGTTGGTGGGCCAGGCGAAGGAGAGGTCGGCCCCGATGGAGCGGGAGTCCATGACGATGTACGCGCCGCCGTAGGCCTTGCGCAGGATCAGCTGGACGCGGGGCACGGTGGCGGCGCAGTAGGCGTAGAGCAGCTTGGCGCCGTGCCTGATGATGCCGCCGTGCTCCTGGTCGACGCCGGGCAGGAACCCGGGGACGTCGAGCAGGGTGACGAGCGGGATGTTGAAGGCGTCGCAGAGCTGCACGAACCGGGCCGCCTTGTCGCTGGCGTCGATGTCGAGGACGCCGGCGAGCGACTGCGGCTGGTTGGCGACGACGCCGACGGTGTGGCCGTCGACGCGGGCCAGGGCGCACAGCACGTTGGTGGCCCAGCGTTCGTGGACTTCCAGGAACTCGCCGTCGTCGACGATCTCCGCGATCACCTCGCGCATGTCGTACGGGCGGTTGCCGTCGGCGGGCACGAGGGTGTTCAGCGCCTCGCAGCGGCGGTCGGCGGCGTCGCCGCCGGTGACGGCCGGCGGGGACTCCTGGTTGTTGCGGGGCAGGAGGGAGAGGAGGTAGCGGACTTCCTCGATGCAGGTCTGCTCGTCGTCGTAGGCGAAGTGCGAGACGCCCGAGACGCTCGCATGCACGTCGGCACCGCCGAGGCCGTTCTGGCTGATCTCCTCGCCGGTCACCGCGCGCACCACGTCCGGGCCCGTGATGAACATCTGCGAGGTCTCCCGGACCATGAACACGAAGTCGGTGAGGGCCGGGGAGTAGGCGGCGCCGCCGGCGCAGGGGCCCAGCATCACCGAGATCTGCGGGATGACCCCGGAGGCCCTGGTGTTGCGCTGGAAGATGCCGCCGTAGCCGGCGAGGGCGGTGACGCCCTCCTGGATCCGGGCGCCGGCTCCGTCGTTGAGGGAGACGAGCGGGGCTCCGGCGGCGAGGGCCATGTCCATGATCTTGTGGATCTTCTGGGCGTGGGCCTCGCCCAGCGCTCCGCCGAATATCCGGAAATCGTGGGCGTACGTGAACACGGTGCGCCCGTCGACCGTTCCCCAGCCGGTGATCACGCCGTCGGTGTAGGGCTTCTTGTCCTCGAGTCCGAATCCGGTGGCCCGGTGCCGGCGCAGCGGTTCCACCTCGTGGAAGGAGCCCTCGTCCAGGAGCAGTGCGATGCGTTCGCGCGCCGTCAGTTTCCCTTTGGCGTGCTGTGCGGCGGTCGCCTGTTCGCCCGGCCCACGCCTGACCCTTTCGCGCAGCTCGTGGAATTCCGCGAGCCGGTCCCCGGCGCCATCCCTCGGTACAGAATTCATCGGCCGTCCCCCCGGCGATCGGTGGAATGTCCGCGCCGGCACGAACGACGACCGGTGCGTACGCGGCTCCGGCCGCGCCGGAATCACGGTAGGGATTCCGGCCGGGCCAGATTTCACCGGCGCGCTGTCCACAAGGTGTCGTACCGCCCGGTAGGGCTCCGTGAATTCCTGCGGGGCGCGCGGGGAATGGCAGTTAGCTGCCTAGGCCGGCTGGGCGCTGCGCCGGTGCGGGACGCGGTGGGCGTCGGGGCGGGCGAGCTTCTCGGGGTGGCGGTGCCGGACTGCGGGGTGGCCGCGCTGTTCCGGTACCAGCGGGGCCGGCGCGCACAGCAGCCCGCTCTCGGCGGCCCGGACCCCCGCCTGGAAGCGGGACTTCGTCCCGAGGGCCTCCATGATCTCGGCGACGTGGCGCCGGTAGGTCCGTACCGACACCCCCAGTTCGCGGGCCGCCGCCTCGTCGGTGCTGCCCGTGTGCAGCTGCTGGAGGATCCCGGCCGCGAACGCCGTCCGCAGCGGGCTGGCCGGTCCGATGCCGCCGCCCGGCAGGGCGGCGTTGCGCCAGGCGCTCGCGAAGAGCGCCTGCACGGGCACGAGCACGGCGGCCGCCCGGACCACGGAGGCGCCACCGCCACTCTCGGCCCGCACCAGCGCGACCTCCTCGTCGACCACCAGCATCTCCAGGCAGGGGACGTGCGCCACCCGGATCCGCAGCGGGTGGTCGTCCCTCAGGAAGTCCCGGAAGGCCTCCTGCCCGGCCGTGGCGTGCGTGCACAGCACCCTGACCCGGAGGGTGGACCGTTCAGCGGTCAGCAGGCTCGACAGCGCGGTGCACATCTCCACCGCCAGCTCCGCCTCGGCCGCGATGACGACGTCCACGCTGCGCCGGGCGCCGGAGATCAGTTCCCGCGCCACCTCCCTCGTCCCTTCGAAATCCGGTCCGACGCGGGTGACGGGGCGGCTGCGGCCGGCCCACTCCCGGTACTTCGAAACCGCTTCGGCGATGAGTTCGCGTACGTCCGCGAGCCCCGCGTCGAATCCCTCTCCCCCGGACATGCCGGTGCGCCCTTCCCCCGTCACTTCTCCCCCACACACATTCGCTGCTATTCGTCATTCTTCAGCAGCCCGAGCCGCACTGCCCGGGCGCCCGCTTGAAAACGTGAACTCGCGTCCATTTCCCGCATGATTTCGGCGACATAGCGCCGGTAGGTACGCAGCGGAATCGCGAGCTCCCGCGCCGCGGCCTCGTCCGTGCGGCCGTCGCGCAGGGCCTCCAGGATCCGCTGCCCCGTTGCGCTGCGGGCCCGGCCCGCGGACTCCTCCCATGCCCTCGCCCCGTTCCACACCGCGCCGAACAGACCGGCGAGCGCGGAGACGGACGCGGGGTCCTGGACGAGGGAGACGCTCCGGTCGGCGCCTTCGCCGCCGAGCCAGACGAGCGCCATCGAATCATCCGTCAACACCGCTTCGTTCAGGGCGCATTCGGCCACCCTCACGACACAGCCGGACCCGCCGGCGAGGACCTCCCGGAACGCGGGGGCCCGCACCACGGCGGGCGAGCACAGCAGCCTGACCCGCACACCCCCGCACAGGGCCCCCCGCACGGCGCCCGGGGCGCGGCCGTGCCCCAGGAGCTCCAGTGCCACCGCGGCGGCCTCCGAATCCGCACGCTGCACCGTCACGCCGACGCTCCGGCGGGCCTTTTCCATCAAGTGACCGAAAATACCGAGGACATCCTCGCCGGATTCCAGCATTCGGACAGAATGATCGGGACCCGTGCGGGAGCGGTCCCCTTTGGCCGCCTCGATGAGTCCCTGTACCTCCAGCAAGGCCCGGCCGACTTCGTCATCGACCGACTCCGTCTTCCTGATAACCACTACCCCCGTCCTCACCCCGCCGCGCCCGGCCCGAGGCTAGCCGCCCTCAAGTCGGACGGTCAACAACGGTCTACAGTGGGTGATTTTTGAACGATCTTCATCTGCGGCAATTCCGATGAACGCACTTCACCCCACAGGAAAATCGCCGCGCCCGTTTCGGTTCCCGCACCCCGCGCCATTCGCAGGAAGCTGCCCGGAAGGGCCGGGCACGGTTCCGCCGGGCGAACTGACCGCCGCGTACGGTCACCTCACCGGCGCCCGCTGGCATATTGCTGCCAGCGCCCTCGCAGGGCCCGGGGCGCGCCTCCTACAGTCACGGGGCCCGTCCGGTTCCGCTCCGGACGCCGAAGGAAGCAGCGAAGGTGACCAGGAGCACGCCCGTGGACGTCTGGTGGTGGATCAGCACCGGCCCCGCCCCTCACCCCGAGGACGCTTCGGTCCTCACCGAGGCGGAGCGGGCGGCGGCCGCCCGGCTGCCCGCCGACCGCAGGGCTGATGCGCTCGCCCACCGCGCGACGGTCCGCCGCATCCTGGGCCGGGTCCTCGAAGTCCCTCCCGGGGAGCTGGAGTTCGGCCGCCGCCCCTGCCCCGGCTGTGCCGACGCCGGGCACGGGCCCCCGTACGTCCGCCACCCGGACAACACCCTGTGGATCAGCATCTCCCACACCGGGGGCTGCGGTGTGCTGGTCGTGGCGGACCACCCGGTCGGCGTCGACGTGGAACACGAGGCCCGCCCCTGGTCCCCCGAGGCCGCCGCCAAGGCCCTGACCCCGTCCGAACGGGCCCACCTCGACTCACAACCGACCCCTCAGGCCCGCGCCCGCGCCTTCCTGACCTGCTGGACTCGCAAGGAGGCCGCCCTCAAGGCGGCGGGCATCGGCATCGTCACGGATCTCGCGGCGGTGGAAACCCACCCGGCCGTCCCCGGCCCGGTCACCCTCCACGCCCCGCCCCCGGCACCCCCCACCCCCTGGTACACGGGCCCCGTCCCCCTGCCGCCCCCGTACCTGGCCTCCCTGTCCCGGTCCACCCCGACGGCGCACCTCCGCCTGCACCGGTACGGGGGCTAGGCCGTCTCTTCCGGATCTTGCTCC
>NZ_JZWV01000514.1 GCF_000966975.1 Streptomyces katrae
ACGCGGGCTTGACCGGCAAGATCCGAAAGAGACGACCTAGCCGGGAGTCAGCGCCGCCGGGGTACCGGCCCGGGTCAGCCCTTCTTCTCCACCGGCTCAAGGATCGCCACGCACTCCACGTGGTGCGTCATCGGGAAGAGGTCGAAGACGCGGAGGGTGCGGACCTTGTAGCCCGCCTCCTTGAAGTAGCCCAGGTCGCGGGCCAGGGCCGCCGGGTCGCAGGCGACGTAGGCGATGCGGCGGGCCGAGAGGCTCGCGATGTGGCGGACCGTCTGCTTGCCGGCGCCCGCGCGCGGGGGGTCCAGGACGATCAGGTCGCATTCGGTGATCCCGGTGCGCGGGAGGGCGGTGTCGACCTTGCCCTGCTCGATGCGGACGCGGGGGAAGTCCGCCAGGTTGTGGCGGGCGTCCTCCACCGCGCGCTTGCCCGACTCGATGCCGAGGACCGCCCCGGTCTCGCCGAGGCGCTCGGCGAGGGCGCCAGCGAAGATGCCGACGCCGCAGTAGAGGTCGAGGGCCATCTCGCCCTTGCGCGGCATCAGGCCCTGCATGACGGCCTTGATCAGGGTGTCGGCGGCCTGCGGGTGGACCTGCCAGAAGCCGCCCATCCCGACGCGGTAGGTGCGGCCGTCGGCGCGCTCGCGGACGAAGGGGCGGCCGTGGACGCGGTGCACCCCGCCGTCCTTCTCCTCGACCCGGAGGACGGAGACCGGCTTGTCGAGCTCGACGAGCGGGAGGCGGCCGCCGGGGCGGGGGGTGAGGACGACCTGGCGGTCGTTCGAGCCCGAGGCGGCGATCGCCTCGACGGAGGCCATCGCCGGCCAGGAGCGCTTCTCGATGCCGAGTTCGGTGACGCCGGGCGCCGCGATCATGCAGTGGTCGACCGGCTCGATGTCGTGCGAGCGGTGCTTGCGCAGGCCGACGCGGCCGTCCTCGTCGATGGCGTACTGGACGCGGGTGCGCCACTGCGGGACCTCGCCGGCCGGCAGCTTGTCGCCCTCGGCGGGGGCCACGGTGCCGTCCCAGCCGGCCTCCTCGGGGGTGAGGCCGGCGAGCCGCTTGAGCTGCTCGGCGACGACCTCGCCCTTGAGCCGGCGCTGGGCGCCCGGCTTGGCGTGCTGCCAGTCGCAGCCGCCGCACTTGCCGGGGCCGGCGAACGCGCAGGGGGCCTCGACCCGGTCCTTGGAGGCGGTGAGGACCGTGATCGCGTCGGCGCGCAGGAAGCGGGAGCCCGCCTCGCCCTCCGTCACGCGCGCGATGACCTTCTCGCCCGGGAGGGTGTGGCGGACGAACAGGACGCGGCCGTCGGCCGTGCGGGCGATGCAGTGGCCGCCGTGCGCGACGGGGCCGACCTCGACCTCGTACTCCTCCCCGACCAGTGACTGCTTCTCGTTCTGCTCGGTCATGGCGGGGAGACTCCAGGGAGATCAGGGGCAAAAAGGGAACGGCCGGACGACCGACCCACCAGTTTACGTGGATCTCGTCCGGCCGTTCGCCACCCGTCGGGCTACTTCCCCGCCGGGTCCTTCGGACGCGGCCGCGGGGTGTCGACGGGGCCGCGGCGCACCGCGCCCGGGGCGTTCCACTCCTGGCGCTTGCGGGCCCGCCTGCGGGCGAGCTCCGAGGACTCCAGCTGGTAGGGCACCGAGGTGACCATCACGCCGGGGGTGAAGAGCAGCCGGCCCTTGAGGCGCAGCGCGCTCTGGTTGTGCAGCAGGTGCTCGTACCAGCGTCCGACGACGTACTCGGGGATGTAGACGCTGACCGCGTCGCGCGGGTTCTCGCTGCGCAGCCCCTTGACGTACTCGACCACCGGCCGGGTGATCTCCCGGTAGGGCGAGTCGAGGATCTTCAGCGGGACGTTGATCCCGCGCCGCTCCCACTCCTCCTTGAGCGCCTTGGTCTCGGGCGCGTCCACGCTGATGCTCAGCGCCTCCAGCGTGTCCGAGCGGGTCAGCTTGGCGAAGGCCAGGGCGCGCAGGGTGGGCTTGTGGACCTTGGAGACCAGGACGATGGAGTGGACCCGGGAGGGGCGCACGCTGTCGTCGGTGGGGCCCTCGTCCGCGGCGATCTCGGCGGCGACCCGGTCGTAGTGCTTCCGGATGGCGGTCATGGTGCCGTAGAAGATCAGCATGCCCAGGAGGGCGACCCACGCGCCGTGGGTGAACTTGGTCGCCAGGACGACGACCAGGACCAAACCGGTGAAGATCGCGCCGAAGGTGTTGATGGCCCGGGAGCGGTGCATCCGGCGGCGGGCGGCCTGGTCGCGCTCGGTCGCCAGGTGGCGGTTCCAGTGCCGGACCATGCCGATCTGGCTGAGCGTGAAGGAGACGAACACGCCGACGATGTACAGCTGGATCAGCTTGGTGGAGTCGGCGTCGTAGATCCACACCAGCAGCATGGCGGCGCCGGCGAGCAGCACGATGCCGTTGGAGAAGGCCAGCCGGTCGCCGCGGGTGTGCAGCTGGCGCGGCAGGTAGCGGTCCTGGGCCAGGATCGAGCCGAGCAGCGGGAAGCCGTTGTACGCGGTGTTGGCGGCCAGGAAGAGGACCAGGGCCGTCGCGGTCGCCAGGACGACGAACAGGATGCTGCCGTTGCCGAAGACGGCCTCGGCCACCTGGGAGATCACCGGGTGCTGGACGAAGCTGTCGCCGACCGGGACGCCGTTGTCCAGCAGGTTGGTGGCGGGGGACTCGGCCATGCGCACGTCGGTGGCCATGGCCAGGGCGATGATCCCGCAGAACATGGTGACGGCCAGGCCGCCCATGAGCGCGAGGGTGGTGGCGGCGTTCTTGCTCTTGGGCTTGCGGAAGGCCGGCACGCCGTTGCTGATGGCCTCGACACCGGTCAGGGCGGCACAGCCGGAGGAGAAGGCGCGCAGCAGCAGGAAGACCAGCGCGAAGCCGGCCAGCCCCTGGTGTTCCGCCTTGATCTCCAGATGGGCGGTGGGCGCCGTCATCGTGTCGCCCATCACGAGGCCGCGCCAGGCGCCCCAGCCGATCATGACGAAAACGGCGCCGACGAACACATAGGTCGGGATGGCGAAGAGCTTCCCGGATTCCTTCACTCCGCGCAGGTTCATCAGCGTGAGGAGCAGAATCATGATGATCGCCGAGAGCACCTTGTGCTCGATGACGAAATCGACGGCGGAGCCGAGATTCTCGACACCGGAGGAAATGGACACGGCGACGGTGAGGACGTAGTCGACGAGCAGGGCGCTCGCCACGGTCAGCCCGGCCTTGGGGCCGAGGTTGGTGTTGGCGACCTCGTAGTCGCCGCCGCCGCTGGGGTACGCGTGGACGTTCTGCCGGTAGGAAGCCACGACGGTGAACATCAGCACGACGACCGCGAGCGCGATCCAGGGGCTGAAGTGGTACGCCGACACACCCGCGATCGACAGGACCAGCAGTACCTCGCCGGGGGCATAGGCCACGGACGAGAGCGGGTCGGAGGCGAAGACGGGAAGGGCGATCCGCTTGGGGAGGAGCGTTTCCCCGAGGCGGTCGCTGCGCAGCGCCCGGCCGATCAGGATCCGTTTGGGCACGTCGGTCAGTTTGGACACGCAGAGGATCGTAAGCGTTCGATATCGGGCTGACGAACCCCCGGTCCGTGATCCTCACCAATGCGCCGCCAATGAGGCACCCGGCGGACCCCAAATGGTCACACCGGTGACCACCCGTGTGTAGCTTGGGCCATGGTCTGAGACCCTGTTTAGCCAGAGCATGCAATGAGGCTGGAAACCAGCGAGCCGCTGACAGCCGGAAGGACGGCCGTGCACATCGTCATTATGGGCTGCGGAAGAGTGGGCTCCGCCCTCGCGCAGACCTTGGAGCAGCAGGGGCATACGGTCGCCGTCGTCGACCAGGACCCCACCGCATTCCGCCGGCTCGGGGCTTCGTTCGGCGGCCGCCGCGTCACCGGGGTCGGCTTCGACCAGGACACCCTGCGCGAGGCCGGGATCGAGGAGGCGGGAGCCTTCGCCGCGGTCAGCAGTGGTGACAATTCCAACATCATCGCAGCCCGCGTGGCCCGCGAGATGTTCGGTGTCGAGAACGTGGCCGCCCGCATCTACGACCCCAAGCGCGCCGAGGTGTACCAGCGCCTCGGCATCCCCACCGTCGCGACCGTACGGTGGACCGCCGACCAGATGCTGCGCCGGCTGCTGCCGTCGGGCGCCGAGCCCCTGTGGCGCGACCCGAGCGGCGGCGTCCAGCTCGCGGAGGTGCACACCTCCCCCGCCTGGATCGGCCACAAGGTCAGCAAGCTCCAGGAGGAGACGGGCGTGCGCGTGGCGTTCCTCACCCGTCTGGGCGAGGCGATGCTGCCGACTTCGCAGACCGTGCTCCAGGAGGGCGACCTCGTCCACGTGATGATGCGCACGGACGAGATCGACAAGGTCGAGGCGGTCTTCGCCGAGGGCCCCGAGGAGGCACACGCATGAGGGTCGCGATCGCCGGAGCCGGGGCCGTGGGCCGCTCCATCGCGGGCGAGCTGCTGGAGAACGGCCACGAGGTGCTCCTCGTGGACAAGGCGCCGACCGCCATCTCGGTGGAGCGGGTGCCGCAGGCGGAATGGCTGCTGGCCGACGCCTGCGAGATCACCTCGCTCGACGAGGCGGCGCTGCAGCGCTGCAACGTGGTCATCGCCGCCACCGGTGACGACAAGGTGAACCTGGTCGTCTCCCTCCTCGCCAAGACCGAGTACGGGGTCCCCCGGGTCGTGGCGCGGGTGAACAACCCGAAGAACGAGTGGCTCTTCAACGAGTCCTGGGGCGTCGACGTCGCGGTCTCCACGCCGCGCCTGATGTCGGCCCTGGTCGAGGAGGCCGTCAGCGTCGGCGACCTGGTGCGCCTGCTGCGCTTCAGCCACGGCGACGCCAACCTGGTCGAGCTGACCCTGCCGGCCGACTCCTCGGTCGCGGGCACCCAGATCAGCGAGATCAACTGGCCCGAGGACACCTCGCTGGTGACGATCATCCGGGGCAACCGGGTGCTCACCCCGCACGGCGAGGAGACCCTGGAGCCGGGCGACGAGCTCCTCTTCGTGGCCGCCCAGGCCCGTGAGGGGCAGCTGGAGGACCTCCTCCAGGCCAAGCACTGAGAACGGCGGAAGGGGCGGGGCGACCGTGGTCACCCCGCCCCTTCGGCGTTCTGCCGTTCAGGCCTTCTTCTCCCGGGCGGCCTGCTCCTCGGCCTCGTACTCGGCGATCACGTCGATCGGCGGCGGTGCCTTCGCCAGGAAGACCCAGGTGAAGTACACGGCCAGCACCATCGGGGGGAGCTTCAGCGCGATCAGCACCCAGCCCAGCTGGGTCTCGTCACCCCACCAGTAGAGCGGGAAGAGGATCGCGTACTTCGCCAGGAAGATCAGGCCCCAGGCCAGGCTGGCCTTGGTGTACGCCTTCTTGCGCCCGGGGTTGCGGGTGCGCCAGGACAGGTTCTCCTTGAAGACCGGCCCCAGGATCACGCCCAGCAGCGGGAAGCCGACCAGCGCGGAGAGCGTGAACGCCACGCCCAGCCCGACCCCGTAGATCATGCCGGGCAGGTAGAAGCCCTTGGCGCTGCCCGTGAACAGGGCGAAGGCCACGCCGACCGCGACGCCGAAGACCCCGCTGAAGGCGTGCTTGACGGTGTCCTTGCGCAGCAGCCGCACGATCACCAGCAGCACCGCGACCACGCCCGCCGCGATGGCGGACATCGTCACGTCCTTGTTGATCGTGTAGATCATCACGAACAGCAGGCCGGGGAGCATCGTCTCCACGGTGCCCCGGATGCCGCCGAAGGCGTCGAACAGCGCCGCCTGCGTGACCTCCTTCTGGTCCCCGGGGGGGCCGGAGGGCGCGGACCCTGGTGTGGACGGTCGGTCGAGTGACGTCACCGGTCAGTGCTCCTGTCCGAGCGGTCGGAGTTCGTACTTCGGGTTGAACAGGACCCGGCGCCCGTGGCTCATCGCGATCCGCCCGGAGGCGATCATGCGCCGCCCGGGCTCGATTCCCACGATCGAGCGACGCCCGAGCCAGACCACGTCCAGCGCGGCCGAGCCGTCGAAGAGCTCCGCCTCCAGGGCGGGTACGCCCGCGCGCGGCCGCAGGGTGACGGTACGCAGGGTTCCGGTCACCTTGACTATCTGGCGGTCGTGGCAGTCGCAGATCCGCGTGCACCCCGCGGCTTCTGCGTCCTCCTGCAGTTCCGCCGAATGCAGCTCCTCCTGGGAGGTGGACAGCCGCTCTATCATCCGGCGGAACCGGCCCGCCGGCCTGGCCGGTTTCGCGGGCTTCTCGGGACGCGGTTCAGCACTCATACAGGAAGCGTACCGGCGCGGCCGCTCCCCCTCGAAGCCCCACCGCTACTTCTCGAAGCGGTAGCCCATGCCCGGTTCGGTGATGAAGTGGCGCGGGTGCGAGGGGTCCGTCTCCAGCTTGCGCCGCAGCTGGGCCATGTAGACCCTCAGGTAGTTGGTCTCGGTCCCGTAGGAGGGCCCCCAGACCTCCTGGAGGAGCTGTTTCTGGCTGACGAGCTTCCCCCCGTTGCGCACGAGCACCTCCAGCAGGTGCCACTCGGTGGGGGTGAGCCGTACGTCGCGTCCCTCGCGGACCGCCTTCTTGGCCGCGAGGTCCACCGTGAACCCCTCGGTCTCCACGACCACCTCGTCCTCGCCCGCCCCGGCGGCCGGCTCGGCCCGGCGGACGGCCGCGCGCAGCCGGGCGAAGGGCTTGGTGACGTAGTCGTCGGCGCCCGCGTCGAGGGCCTCGACCTTCTCGTCGGAGCTGTGCCGGGCGGAGAGGACCAGGATCGGGACCCGGGTCCAGCCGCGCAGGCCCCTGATCACCTCGACCCCGTCCATGTCGGGCAGGCCGAGGTCGAGCACGACCACGTCGGGGTGGCGGGCGGCCGCGAGTTCCAGGGCGCCCGCCCCGTCGGCGGCGGCGTCCACCTCGTACTTGCGCGCCTTGAGGTTGATCACGAGGGCTCGGACGATCTGCGGCTCGTCGTCCACCACGAGCACCCGGGTCATTGGGGTCCTGCTTTCTGTCGTTCGGAGAGGTCCCCGGTCCGCCGGGGTTCGAGGGGATCCGCCTGGTCAACGCCGTCGGGGTGGTGCCCGGTTCCGGCCGGCGCCGCGGGCCCGGCGCGGTGGGCCGCGCGGAGGGTGAGCACCATGGTCAGCCCGCCGCCCGGGGTGTCCTCGGCGGCGAGGGTGCCGTCCATGGCCTCGGCGAAGCCCCGCGCCACCGCCAGGCCCAGGCCCACCCCGGCCCCGCGGGGGGCGTCGCCGTGCCGCTGGAACGGGGCGAAGATGCGGTCCTTGGCCTCGTCGGGCACCCCGGGCCCGCGGTCCACGACCCGGAGCTCGACCCGGTCGCCGAGGGCGCTGGCCGCGACCAGCACCCGCCGGCCCGGGGGGCTGTACTTGACGGCGTTCTCCACCACGTTGGCCACGCTCCGCTCCAGCAGGCCGGGGTCCACCCGCACCATCGGCAGGGTCTCGGGCACGTCGAGCAGGACGCTGTCCTCCGGTACGCCGCCCAGCGCCATCGGGACCACCTCGTCCAGGTCGATCTCCCGGATCAGCGGGGTCACGGTGCCGGTCTGCAGCCGGGACATGTCGAGCAGGTTGCCCACCAGGTGGTCGAGCCGGTCGGCGCCCTCCTCGATGCCCTCCAGCAGCTCGGCCCGGTCCTCCTCGGACCAATCCACGTCGTCGGAGCGCAGGGAGCTGACGGAGGCCTTGATGGAGGCCAGGGGCGTCCGCAGGTCGTGGCTGACGGCGGCCAGCAGGGCGGTGCGGATCCGGTTGCCCTCGGCCAGCCGGCGGGCCTCCTCGGCCTCCCCGACCAGCCGCTGGCGGTCCAGCACCACGGCGGCCTGGGCGGCGAAGGCGCCGAGCACCCGGCGGTCCTCGGCGGGCAGCACCCGCCCGGACAGGGCCAGCGCCATGTGGTCGCCGATCGGCATGTCCACGTCCGCCTCCTCCGGCCGGGCGGCCGGGGCGGGGCCCACGCTGCCGGCCGGCGTCCAGGGCTCCAGCTCGCCCGCCCGCTCCAGCAGGGCCACCGATTCCATGGCGAAGGTCTCGCGCACCCGCTCCAGCAGCGCGTCCAGGGCGGTCTCGCCGCGCAGGACGCTCCCGGCCAGGGTGGACAGGATCTCGGACTCCGCCCGCAGCCGGGCGGCCTGGTGCGTGCGCCGGGCGGCCAGGTCCACCACCGAGGCCACCGAGACCGCGACGCCGAAGAAGACCGAGATGGCCATGATGTTGCGGGGGTCGGAGATGGTGAACCGGTGCAGCGGCTCGACGAAGAAGTAGTTCAGCAGCAGCGACCCGAAGGCGGCGGAGGCCAGGGCCGGCCAGAGCCCGCCGATCAGCGCGGCAGCCACCGTCAGCCCCAGGAACAGCAGCATGTCGTTGGCGAGGCCGGGGTCGGTGCTGATGTGGGTCAGCAGCAGGCACAGCAGCACCGGGAAGAGCACGCCGACCACCCAGCCCGCGACGATCCTGGGCCGGCCGAGCCGGGCGGCGGAGCGGACCACGGGCAGCCCGCGCCCCCTGGCCACCTCCTCGTGGGTGACGATGTGCACGTCGAGGTCGGGACCCGAGTCGCGGGCGACGGTCGCACCCACCCCGGGGCCCAGGACGTACTGCCAGGTCTTGCGGCGGCTGGAGCCCAGGACGATCTGGGTGGCGTTGACCCCGCGGGCGAAGGCGAGGAGCGT
>NZ_JZWV01000515.1 GCF_000966975.1 Streptomyces katrae
AAGGCGAGGAGCGCTTCGGGGACGTTGTCCCCGATCACATGGTGAAACGTTCCTCCAAGGTCCTCGACCAGGGTCCGCTGGACCGCGAGCTCCTTGGGGGACGCGGAGGTCAGCCCGTCGCTGCGGGCGATGTAGACGGCGAGGATCTCGCTGCCGGAGCTCTTGGCGGCCATCCGTGAGGCCCGGCGGATCAGCGTCCGTCCCTCCGGCCCGCCGGTCAGGCCCACGACGATGCGCTCCCGGGCCTGCCAGGTGGAGCGGATGCCGTGTTCGCCGCGGTACTGCTGGAGGTACTCGTCGGCCCGGTCGGCCACCCACAGCAGCGCCAGTTCGCGCAGCGCGGTGAGGTTGCCCGGCCGGAAGTAGTTGGAGAGGGCCGCATCGACCTTGTCGGGCTGGTAGATGTTGCCGTGGGCCATCCGCCGGCGCAGGGCCTGCGGGGACATGTCGACCAGCTCGACCTGGTCGGCCCGCCTGACCACCTCGTCCGGCACGGTCTCGCGCTGGCGCACCCCGGTGATCGTCTCGACCACGTCCCCGAGGGACTCCAGGTGCTGGATGTTCACGGTGGTGACCACGTCGATGCCGGCCCGCAGGAGTTCCTCGACGTCCTGCCAGCGCTTGGCGTTGCGCGAGCCGGGCACGTTGGTGTGCGCGAGCTCGTCGACGAGGGCCACGGCGGGGCGGCGGGCGAGGACCGCGTCCACGTCCATCTCGGTGAAGGAGGCGCCCCGGTGGACCAGCTCGCGCCGGGGGACCTGTTCGAGGCCGTGCAGCATGACCTCGGTGCGCGGCCGCCCGTGGTGCTCGACGAAGCCGACCACGACGTCGCCGCCCCGCTCCACCCGCCGGTGCCCCTCGGAGAGCATGGCGTACGTCTTGCCCACACCGGGTGCCGCGCCCAGATAGATCCTCAGCCTGCCGCGTCCCATGCGCTCATTCTCGGGGACGTTCCCGCTGTTCACGCACCGATCGGCGGCCGGACGGAGATCCCTGACGCATCCCTGACGCCACCCGGGCCCTTGCGGGCAGGGCGGCGGGGCCGGCCGGCTCCCGCGGGAGCCGGTCGGCCGGGAACGGCCGCGTACGGGCCCTGCGGGGTCAGCGGACCTCGGTGATCTCCGGGCCGCGCTCCAGCTGGCCCATGCCGCCGGAGAAGCGGGAGCTCTCCTGCTCCTCGGCCGTCTGCACGCCGTCCGGCACCATCTGGGCGTCGTTCGGCAGCTTCAGGACGATGGGGTCGCGCGGGGCCATCGGGCCGTCGCCGCGGACGACGACGGTGTCCCGGAAGATCTGCTCCAGCACGCCGGCCGACTCGGGGCGCACCGCGCCCTGGCCGGAGATGACGCCGCGCAGGAACCAGCGCGGGCCGTCGACGCCGACGAAGCGCACCAGCTGGGCGCCGGTCTGGCCGTCGGGCAGCGGTACGGGGACCTGCGCGCGCAGCTCCCAGCCCAGGGGCCCGTCGACCTCGTCGATGAGGCCGCCCTGCTGGGTGATGCCCGAGGCGATCTCCTCGCGGACCTCGCCCCAGATGCCCTCCTTCTTGGGGGCGGCGAAGGCCTGCAGCTGGACGGCGCTGTCGCGCAGGACCACGGTGGCGGCGACGATCGCGTCACCCGCGACCTCGACGCGCAGTTCCATGCCCTCGACACCGGGGACGAGGATGCCGCCCAGGTCGACCCGGCCGTCGGCGGGGTTGCCGGGCACCTCGGTCACGTCCCAGGGGCCGTCCGGCCGCGGGGCCGGAGGCAGGTTCACCCGCCGGGGTTCCCCGGCTTCGGCCGCCTCGTCGGCGCGCACGCCGTCGACCTGCTCGGCCGCGCCGCCGTCGTCGGCGGAGTCGTTCTTCTTGCGACGTCCGAACACGTCACTGTCCTTCCCGGTCGGTTACGACCGAAGCGTAGCCATTCCCACCCTGCTGACCAGCGCCGGATCCGGCCACGGCCGCATGACCGCCGGTGGAGCCGAACCCCCCGTCGGCCCGGGCCGAGCCGGGAAGTTCCGCCACCTCGTGGAAGCGGACCTTCTCGACCCGCTGGACAACCAGCTGGGCAATGCGGTCGAAGCGCTCGAACCGGACGCTCTCGCGCGGGTCGAGATTGACCACGATCACCTTGATCTCCCCACGGTACCCGGCATCCACCGTCCCCGGGGCATTCACGAGCGCGAGCCCGCAGCGGGCGGCCAGGCCGGAGCGCGGGTGCACGAACGCGGCGTAACCGTCGGGCAGCGCGATGGAGACGCCGGTGGGCAGGACGGCCCGCTCCCCGGGCTCCAGCTCGGCGGCCACGGTGGTCACCAGGTCGCAGCCGGCGTCGCCGGGGTGGCCGTACGCCGGGATCGGGACCTCGGGGTCGACGCGGCGGATCAGCACGTCGACGTCATGACGGGGGCCGGGGTTGTTCTGGGACATCAGGGGTTCACCTCGAAGGCGCGTGCGCGCCTGACCTGGTCCGGGTCGGACATCGCCGCCCGGATCTCCTCGGGACGGCCGTTTTCGATGAAGTGGTCGACCTTCACCTCGATGAAGAGCGCGTCGGCGCGGACGGCCACGGGCCCTTCGGGGCCGCCTATCCGGCCCACCGCCGTGGAGTAGATCTTCCGGCCGGCGACGGCCGTGACCTCGGCCTCCAGGTGCAGCACGGTGCCCACGGGTACGGGCCGCACGAAGTCGGTCTCCAGCCGGCCGGTCACCGCGATGACGCGCAGCAGCCAGTTCAGCGAACCCAGGGTGTCGTCGAGCGCGGTGGCCAGCACCCCGCCGTGGGCGAGGCCGGGCGCACCCTGGTGGGCGGGCCGGACGGTGAACTCGGCGGTGACGCGCACGCCCTCGCCCGCGCGGGCCTCCAGGTGGAGCCCGTGGGGCTGCCCCCCGCCGCACCCGAAACAGTGTTCGTAGTGCGTACCGAGGAGTTCTCCGGGTGCCGGGGCATCGGGATGCCGGACCGGTGCGACGGCATCGGCCGGGGGCGTCAACGCTGTGTTTCGTCCACTCACAGCCGCAGACCTTACCCGCGCGGCTACCCGCCGGTCGCCTCGTGGGAGGCTTGAGGGCATGCAGCTCTCCCCCGCGCACCACGACGAACGCCTCTCCGCCCCCCGCTCCTGGTGGGGCATCGCCGCCCTGACCGGTGTGGCCGGCGCCCTGATCACCCTTCCGCTGGGCACCCTGCCGCTGCTGGCGGGGTTCGTCGGCGGCGGTGCGCTGGCGGGGATGCTGGTGAGCTCGATGGGCTCGGCCCGGGTGCGCGTGGTGAACGGGGTGCTGGCGGCGGGCGACTCCCGGATCCCGGTGTCGGCGCTGGGCGAGCCCGAGGTGCTGGAGGGCGAGGAGGCGCGGGCGTGGCGCACGTACAAGGCCGACATGCGGGCCTTCATGCTGATGCGCAGCTACATCCCGACGGCGGTCCGGATCGAGGTCACCGACCCGGCGGACCCGACCCCGTACGTGTACGTCTCCACGCGCGAGCCCCGCGCCCTGGCGGCGGCGGTCCGCGCGGCACAGGAGGCGTCCGCCCCGCAGGCCTGAGGGCCGGGGCCGGGCACGGCGGGCAGGGCGGGCAGACCGGGCAGGGCGCTCAGCGGCCGAAGCCGTCCGGGTCCGGGGGTTCCAGTGCGGCCGGGACGACCCCGGGGAGCGGGCGGGCGGGGCGCTGCGGGGCTCGGCGGCGGGGAGCGCCGCCCAGGGCACGGCCCGCCGGCGCAGGTCCGTGCGGACCTTCTCGGCGAGTTTCCTGGTGTCCCGGTGGTTCATGACCGCACCGACGGCGGCGCCGACCATGAACGGCATCAGGTTGGGCACGTTGCGGAACATCCGCTTCATGATCTGCTGGCGCAGTTCGCGCTTCATCTGGCCGCCGAGCGCCGCGTTGACGGTGGTCGGCTTGGTCAGGTCGATCCCGCGTTCCTCGGTCCAGGCCGTGAGGTAGGCGAGGCTGCGGTCCTTCATGGTGCCGGGCGGCCGCTGCCCGTAGACCTCGTGCAGTTCGGCGACGAGCTTCAGCTCGATGGCGGCGACGCCGGTGATCTCGACGGCCATTTCCGCCATCATGGCGGGCGGGACCGGCATCATGGCGGCCGCGCCGATGCCCGCGCCCACCGTCGAGGTGGCGCTGGCGGCCCCGGCGATCAGCTTGTCCGCCAGCTGGTCGGGGCCGAGGCCGGGGAACTGCGCCCGCAGGGTCGCGAGGTCCCTGACCGGAACGCGCGGGGCGTTCTCGATGACGCGGTCGGCGATGTACAGGGCGGCGTTTCTCGCGCTCTCGCCGCCCTTGCGCACACCGTTCTTGACGGCTTGCATCCGACGCGTCCCGGGCCTGCCCCGGGACTCCTCGTCCGCCACTGTGGCCGGCGCCACCGCCGGGGCGGTGTCGGACGGCACGACAGTCGTGCCGGAGGCCGGGTCGCCGACGGCCCCGGGGCCCGTTTCCGGGCCCGTGGCTTCCGCCTGCGCTCCTGCCACCGGATCGCCGGTCTTCCGAAAGCGGAGCTTCCGGAACGGCGTCGGGCCGGTCACGGCCGAGACCTAGTCGCAGTCGCGGCAGATCGGCTGGCCGTCCTTCTCACGAGCCAGCTGGCTGCGGTGGTGCACCAGGAAGCAGCTCATGCAGGTGAACTCGTCGGCCTGCTTGGGCAGCACCCGGACGGCCAGCTCCTCGTTGGAGAGGTCCGCACCCGGGAGCTCCAGGCTCTCGGCGCCGTCGAAGTCCTCGATGTCGACGCTCGAGGTGACCTTGTCGCTGCGCCGCGCCTTCAGCTCTTCAATGCTGTCGTTGTCGACGTCGTCGTCGGTCTTGCGTGGGGTGTCGTAGTCCGTTGCCATTTTTTCGCTCTCCCCCTCTGGGATTTAGCGGTGTCTCAGCGCACGTAACGCGCGAGAGGCCGGACTTGTGCCCGACCTGAGGCGGAGATTTTGCCTCACATCAAGGTCTGTTACTCAATCGACACCCGGCCCCGCGTCCGCAGGGGGCCGCGGCTGGGATGACGACCGGGACCGTACACGGTCCCGGGGCGGTCTTGCACAAACGCCACCCCGTGTATTTCCCGCCATTCGGGGGGCCGGAAACCCGGACTTCCCGGGCTTTCCGGCCTTCTGGGGGTCACGGAACGCGCATGCCCGGACACTCGACAATGTGATCGATCACACAGTCGCGACCCTCCTCCCCGTCGGGCCGTTCCGCTGACAGCGAACAGCCCGAGGGGTGGATCAAAGGGGCAACGTGACACGCATCACCAGGCCGCCGCCCTCGCGCGGGGTCGCCAGGATGCGGCCGCCGTGTGCGCGCGCCACAGAGCGCGCGATGGACAGGCCGAGGCCCACACCCTTGTCGCTGCCCGTTCGCTCCGTACGCAGCCGTCTGAAGGGCTCGAAGAGGTTGTCCACCTCGTACGCGGGAACCACGGGACCCGTGTTCGAGACGAGCAGCACCGCCTGGCCGTGCTGGACCTCGGTCGTGACCTCCACCCAGCCGCCCTCCGGCACGTTGTACCGGACGGCGTTCTGCACCAGGTTGAGGGCGATCCGCTCCAGCAGCACGCCGTTGCCCTGGACCACGGCCAGGGCGCGCTCGCCGCGGATCTCCACGCCCTTGGCCAGTGCCTCCCCGCGTGCCTGGTCGATGGCGCGCGAGGCCACCTCCGCGAGGTCGACCGGCTTGCGCTCCACGATCTGGTTCTCGCTGCGGGCCAGCAGCAGCAGGCCCTCGACCAGCTGCTCGCTGCGCTCGTTGGTGGCCAGCAGCGTCTTGCCCAGCTGCTGGAGCTCCACCGGCGCACCGGGATCGGACAGGTGGACCTCCAGCAGCGTCCGGTTGATGGCCAGCGGGGTCCTCAGCTCGTGCGAGGCGTTGGCCACGAACCGCTGCTGGGCCGTGAAGGCCCGCTCCAGGCGGTCCAGCATCTCGTCGAAGGTGTCGGCGAGCTCCTTCAGCTCGTCGTCCGGCCCGTCCAGCTCGATCCGCCGGGTCAGGTCGGAGCCGACCACCCGGCGGGCGGTGCGGGTGATCTTCCCCAGCGGCGAGAGCACCCGGCCGGCCATCGCGTAGCCGAAGGCGAAGGCGATCACGCTCAGGCCCATGAGGGCCATCAGCGAGCGGCTGAGCAGGTCGTCCAGCGCGTGCTTGCGCTGGTCGAGGATGCACTGCCCGATCGCCGCGTTGAACTGCTCGATCGACTGGTCGATGCCCACCCCGGGGCAGGTGCTGCTGGAGACCTCCACCTTCTGGCCGCCCACGATCTTGAACGGGAGCGCGTTGCCCTCCCGCAGGGCCTGGGCGGCCAGCAGGTAGATGATCGACAGCAGCAGGATCCCGGCGATCAGGAACATGCCGCCGTAGAGCAGGGTGAGCCGTATCCGGATGGTCGGCCGCAGCCAAGGGAAAGGACCCTCGGGCTGGCCGGGGTCCCAGGTCGGTTTGGGTGGCGCCGGTGGCGGCGAGGGGGTCGCGGCCATCGGGTCAGATCCGGTAGCCGGAGCCGGGGACGGTCACGATGACGGGCGGCTCGCCCAGCTTGCGGCGCAGGGTCATGACCGTGACCCGGACCACGTTGGTGAAGGGGTCGGTGTTCTCGTCCCAGGCCTTCTCCAGCAGCTGCTCGGCGGAGACCACGGTCCCCTCACTGCGCATGAGCACCTCCAGCACCGCGAACTCCTTGGGCGCCAGCTGCACCTCCCGGCCCTCGCGGAACACCTCACGCCGGTTGGGGTCCAGCTTGATCCCGGCCCGCTCCAGCACCGGCGGCAGCGCCACGGTCGTCCGCCGGCCCAGGGCGCGGACGCGGGCGGTCAGCTCGGTGAAGGCGAAGGGCTTGGGAAGGTAGTCGTCGGCCCCCAGCTCCAGGCCCTCCACGCGGTCGCTGACGTCGCCGGAGGCGGTCAGCATGAGGACGCGGGTGGCCATGCCGAGTTCGATGATCTTCCGGCAGACGTCGTCCCCGTGCACCAGCGGAAGGTCCCGGTCGAGCACGACCACGTCGTAGTCGTTCACCCCGACGCGCTCCAGGGCCGCGGCGCCGTCGTACACGACGTCCACGGCCATGGCCTCCCGGCGCAGGCCCGTGGCCACCGCATCGGCGAGCAGCTGCTCGTCCTCGACGACGAGTACGCGCACGTCGTTTCCTTCCTTCGAGCCCCGAGGGCACTCCTGAGGGCACACCTGTATTG
>NZ_JZWV01000516.1 GCF_000966975.1 Streptomyces katrae
AGAGATGTGTATAAGAGACAGCACCTGTATTGCGCCTCCATCCTGCCGGTTTCGGCCGTAAACCGGCTGTAAGGCGCCCCTGGGCGCCCTCTCGGGCGCCTGAAGGGGTCGGAAGTGAGGATTCCCTCGTCTTACGAGGTTTCTGGGCCCAGGGTGCCGGGGAGGACGTCTGCACACCCCATCCACTCCCTGACGGCGGACTGCCCCGCGCAGGTACGCCGCGACCCACGAAGAGGGGGCGCACCCATGGACGCATTCACCGCGGGTCTCCTGCAGCGCATCAGCGCCACGCAGTCGGACCTGAGCAAGGCCCGTGAGACGGGCGACGACTACCTCGCGGATGTGGAACAGGCCGCGCTGGAAGACCTCCAGCGGCTCGCCGCGGAGCACGGAGTGGCGGTCAAGGCGGCCTGACCGGGGCCCCCGCCCCGGTCTGCCTCCGGCCGTCCCGGCCCGAACGACACCGCCCTCCCGGAGCCCCGGCCCCGGGAGGGCACCCGGAACGGCGACGGACCCCCTGCCGCGGTCGCGGCAGGGGGTCCGTTCGCATGTCCGGCCCCGGGGCTCAGTCGTGCCAGGCCCCGGCCTCCTCCAGGAGCGGCTGGAGCGAGGCGAAGACCGCCGGGCTCGCCGCCACGGCCAGCTCGCCCGAGAGCGGCTCGCCGGGCCTGCCGCCGGTCAGCGCGCCCGCCTCGCGGGCGATCAGCTCGCCGGCCGCGAAGTCCCACGGGTTCAGGCCGCGCTCGTAGTACCCGTCCAGCCGCCCCGCCGCGACGTCGCACAGGTCGAGCGCCGCGGAGCCGCCGCGCCGGACGTCGCGGACGACCGGGATGATCCGCCGGGCCACCTCGGCCTGGTGCTCCCGCCGGCTCTTGAGGTAGCCGAAGCCGGTGGCGACCAGTGCCTGGTCCAGCGGGGCGGCCGCCCGGCAGGACAGCCGGGCGCTGCCCGACCAGGCCCCGCCGCCGAGCACGGCGTGGTACGTCTCCCCGCGCATCGGGGCCGCCACCACGCCCACCACGGTCTCGCCCCGGTACTCGGCGGCGATGGACACGCCCCAGGCGGGGAGCCCGTAGAGGTAGTTGACGGTGCCGTCCAGCGGGTCGACGACCCAGCGGACCCCGCTGGTGCCGACGACGTCCGCGCCCTCCTCGCCGAGCAGCCCGTCCCCGGGCCGCCGCTCGGCGAGGATCCCGGTGATCAGCTTCTCCGCCGCGAGGTCCATCTCGGTGACCACGTCGATCGGGCTGCTCTTGGTCGCCGCCACCGCCAGATCGGCCGGGCGGCCGTCGCGCAGCAGCTCCCCGGCCCGCCGGACGGCCTCCAGGCCCACGTCCAGCAGTTCGGCCTTCAGCTCCTGTGAGATCACGTTCTCCCCCTACGCGTACGGGCTGTCCGCGCCGGCGGCCGCCGGGCGCGGCGCGCGCGCCGGGCAGCAGCCCACCGCGCACAGGTCGTGGCTCTGGCCCAGGGTGCCCAGCCAGCACTCGGCGGGCCGCTCGCCGCGCTCGCGGGCCGCCCGTTCCAGCACCAGTTCCCGTACGGCCGCGGCGAACCGCGGGTCGGCGCCGACGGTGGCGGAGCGCGCTACGGGCAGACCCAGCTCGGCGGCCTTGGCCGTTGCCTCGGTGTCGAGGTCGTAGAGGACCTCCATGTGGTCGGAGACGAAGCCGATGGGCACCATGACCACCGCCGGCGCGCCCTCGCCGTGCAGGGCCTCCAGGTGGTCGCTGATGTCCGGCTCCAGCCACGGGATGTGCGGGGCGCCGCTGCGGGACTGGTAGACGAGCTGCCAGGGGCGGGCCGTGCCGGTCTCGGCCTCGACGGCGTCGGCGATCACCCGGGCCACGTCGAGGTGCTGCCTGACGTAGGCCCCGCCCTCGCCGCCCCCGGTGTGCTCCTCGACCGGGCCGGAGGTGTCGGCGGCCGCGGTGGGGATCGAGTGCGTGGTGAAGGCGAGGTGGGCGCCGTCCCGTACGTCCTCGGGCAGGGCGGCGAGCGAGGCCAGCACCCCGTCGATCATGGGCCGGACGAAACCGGGGTGGTTGAAGTAGTGCCGCAGCTTGTCCACCCGGGGGAGCTCCAGGCCCTCCTCCGCCAGGGTCGCCAGCGCGTCGGCGAGGTTCTCCCGGTACTGGCGGCAGCCCGAGTAGGAGGCGTACGCGCTGGTGGCGAGGACGGCGATGCGGCGGCGCCCGTCGCGGACCATCTCGCGCATCACGTCGGTCAGGTACGGGGCCCAGTTCCGGTTGCCCCAGTAGACCGGCAGGTCCAGCCCGGCGTCGGCGAAGTCCTTGCGCAGCGCGGCCAGCAGTTCGCGGTTCTGCCCGTTGATCGGGCTGACCCCGCCGAAGCCGAAGTAGTGCTGCCCGACCTCCTTGAGGCGCTCGCGCGGGATCCCTCGCCCGCGGGTGACGTTCTCCAGGAACGGCACGACGTCGTCGGGTCCCTCGGGGCCGCCGAAGGACAGCAGCAGGAGGGCGTCGTAGGGGGCCGCGAGGCCTTCGGCCGCGGGCGCGTCGGGGGCACGGAGCTGGTCTGACATGCCCCGAATCCTGCCACTCGGGGTGGGCGCGGGAGAACCGGCCGGTCCGTATGCCGGGACGATCCACAGGTAAGGTGGCCCTAAGTTCCACCGTCTGAAATGTCGGTGTCGCCATATTCCCCGTGCGGGTGCCTCATCGGCGGTCGTAACCTGTATGGGCCGAAGACGTCCCTTACGGAGAGACCTTGCCCAGTCCCTACCGCGCGATATTCGCGGCCCCCGGCACCAAGGCCTTCAGCGCCGCCGGCCTCATAGGCCGGCTGCCGATCTCGATGGTCGGCGTCGGCATCCTGACGATGATCTCGGAGATCACCGGCCGCTACGCGATGGCGAGCGCCCTCACCGGCACCCTGGCCCTGGCCGCCGCGATGATCGGCCCCCAGGTCTCCCGGCTGGTCGACCAGTACGGGCAGCGGCGGGTGCTGCGCCCCGCGACCCTGGTCTCCGTCGCCTCGGTCACCGCCCTGGTGCTGGCCGCCGCCAACGGACTCCCCGACTGGACCCTCTTCGTCTTCGCGGCCGTCGCGGGCTGCGTGCCGAGCGTCGGCTCGATGGTCCGCGCCCGCTGGACCGAGCTCTACCGGGACGCGCCGCGCGAGCTGCACACCGCGTACTCCTTCGAGTCCGTGATCGACGAGGTCTGCTTCATCTTCGGCCCCATCCTGGCCATCGGGCTCTCGACCACCTGGTTCCCGGAGGCCGGTCCGGTGATCGCCGCCGGGTTCCTGCTCGTCGGCGTCTGGCTGCTCACCGCGCAGCGCGCCACCGAGCCGCCGCCGCACCCGCGCAGCCAGGACGGCGACCGCTCCTCCGCCCTGCGCTCCCCCGGCCTCCAGGTGCTGACGGCCACCTTCGTGGCGACCGGCGCGATCTTCGGGTCCATCGACGTGTCCACCCTCGCCTTCGCCGAGGAGCAGGGCCACAAGTCCGCCGCCAGCTTCATCCTGGCCATCTGGGCGGCCGGATCCTGTCTGGCGGGCATCGTCTTCGGCCTGCTCCATCTCAAGGGGCGGATGGAACGCAGGTGGGTACTGGGCATCTGTGCGATGGCCGTGAGTATGATCCCCCTCCTACTGGCCGGGAACCTTCCGTTTCTGGCCGTGGCGCTCTTCGTCTCGGGCCTCGCCATCGCTCCCACGATGATCACCACGATGGCCCTGATCGAAGCGCACGTACCACGCGCGAAGCTCACCGAGGGCATGACGTGGATCAGCACCGGCCTGGCGGTCGGCGTCGCGGTCGGTTCCTCCGTGACCGGTCTGGTCATCGACGCGGCCGGAGCCCAGCGCGGGTACGTCGTCTCGATCTCGTCGGGGGTCGCCGCGGCGGCGGTGGCGTTCGCGGGTTACCGCCGGCTGACGAGGCCGGCGCAAGGGGAGGAGCCCTCGCGTGACGGCGACATCGGGGACAGCAGCGGAGAGCGGGCGGACCGCGTGGCGTAACTGGGCGGGCAACGTCCGCGCCACGCCCGCGCGCGTGGTGACTCCCGCTTCGGTCGGTGAGCTCCAGGAGGCGGTCCGCCGGGCCGCCGCGGAGGGCCTGCGGGTGAAGGCGGTCGGCACCGGCCACTCCTTCACCGCGGCCGCGGCCACCGACGGCGTGCTGGTACGGCCGCAGGCGCTCAGCGGGATCCTGTCGGTGGACCGGGCCGCCGGCACCGTCACCGTGGCGGCCGGCACGGCCCTGAAGGACCTCAACCGCGCCCTGGCCGCACAGGGCCTGTCGCTCACCAACATGGGCGACATCATGGAGCAGACGGTCTCCGGCGCCACCAGCACCGGCACGCACGGCACGGGCCGCGACTCGGCCTCCATCGCCGCGCAGATCCGCGGGCTGGAGCTGGTCACGGCCGACGGCCGGCTGCTGGTCTGCTCCGAGAAGGAGAATCCGGAGGTGTTCGCGGCCGCCCGCCTCGGCATCGGCGCGCTGGGCGTCGTCACCTCGATCACCTTCGCGGTGGAGCCGCTGTTCCTCCTGACCGCCCGTGAGGAGCCGATGCGCTTCGACCGGGTGACCGCCGAGTTCGACCAGCACGTCGCGGAGAACGAGCACTTCGAGTTCTACTGGTTCCCCCACACCGGCAACTGCAACACCAAGCGCAACAACCGCAGCCAGGGCCCCGCCGCCCCGCCCGGCGCGGTCAGCGGCTGGATCGAGGACGAGCTGCTGTCGAACGGCCTCTTCCAGGCCGTCAACTCGCTGGGCCGCGCCGTCCCGGCGGCCATCCCCTCCATCGCCCGGATCGCCAGCCGCGCCCTGTCGGCGCGCACCTACACCGACATCCCGTACAAGGTGTTCACCAGCCCGCGCCGGGTGCGGTTCGTGGAGATGGAGTACGCCCTCCCGCGCGAGCGGGCCGTGGAGGCGCTGCGGGAGCTCAAGGCCATGGTCGACCGGTCCGGCCTGCGGATCAGCTTCCCGGTGGAGGTGCGCACGGCCCCGGCGGACGACATCCCGCTGTCGACGGCCTCGGGGCGGGAGACGGCGTACATCGCGGTGCACATGTACCGGGGCACCCCCTACCAGGCCTACTTCACGGCGGCCGAGCGCATCTTCACCGCCCACGGCGGGCGCCCCCACTGGGGCAAGGTGCACACCCGGGACGCGGAGTACCTGGCCGCGGCCTACCCGCGCTTCGGGGAGTTCACGGCGCTGCGCGACCGGCTGGACCCGGACCGGGTGTTCGGCAACGACTACCTGCGG
>NZ_JZWV01000517.1 GCF_000966975.1 Streptomyces katrae
CTGGGCGACTGACGCCCGGTCACTCCCGGCCCGCGGTGGCGCCGCCCGACGCGCCGGTGCCGCCGCCGCTCGGGGTGGGTCCCGGGTCCGGGGTCTGCCGGGAGGCCGAGGGGGACGGGTCCGGGCCGGGGCCGGCCGAGCGGGAGGGGGTGGGCGTGGGGGCGGGGTCCGGGCCGCGCCCGCCGTGCGAGGCGGAGGGGCTCGGGGAACTCCCGGAGCCGGACCGCTCGTTCCCGCTCCCGCCGGGCTCCCCGCCCTTGCCGTCCCTGCCACCCTGCCCGCCCCGGCCTCCGGAGTCCGTCCCGTCCTTCCGCTCGGCGGAGCGGTGGTCGGGGGCCTTGCGGGTGCCGCCCGACAGGAGGGTGCCGCCGCCGCTGCTGACGGAGGTGCCCGCGAACGCCTCGTACGTCCCGAGGCCGCCGATAGCCAGGGCAAAGGCGGCCCCGGAGGCCACCGCCGTGCGCTTCCAGCCCCGTACGCGGGTGCCGTGCACGGTGGCCTCGCCGAACTCCCCCGGCGGCGGGGCCGCGGACCCCTCCGCCCGGGCGGGCGCGGGGAGCCGGCCGCCCTTGGGGCGGGCGCCCTCGCGCAGCCGGTCGCCGGTGCGGCGGAAGGCGTGCTGGATGACCGGCCCGCCCGCGGTGGCCACCACGCTGACCACGCCGGCGCCGAGGATGGTGCCGTAGACGCCGAGCTTGGAGGCGAGCAGCGCGGCCGCGACGGTGGCGAGGGAACTGCCGGCGACCTGGGCCAGGCTCAGGTCGAGCTTCTTGCGCTCCCCGCCCGTGCCGTCACCCTCGGGACCGCCCGGCCCCTCTCCCCGTACCGCCTTCTGACCCATCGCCATCCCCTGCGTGTCCTGCCCCTTGCGCTTCTCCTCTTCCAGCAGTTACTGACAGCTGAGCGAAATGAGAAGTTCCGTTTCTGCGGATTCTGTGAAGCAGGACACCCCGAAATGGCCGCGTACGCAGGTGGACCGCCTTCCGGGCCCGATTCCGGGCAGGCCAACTCCCGCCGCCCCGGACAAGTTCGGCGGCGCGGCGGTCCACCCAGGTGGCCCGAATGGAGTACTGTGGCGAGCCCTGGGGCCGTCCTTCCTTTCGGATGTCCGGACCCGGGAGAGGGGGCCGGCTGACGGAGAAGCGGCGCTCAAGACCGGTGATGCCGCGGTATCGCACGGGCTCCTGCTGCGCACAGTAACCACTTGGTCACTGTGCGTGCCCAACAGGTAACCGTGCCATAACGTCGATCAAGGGCGCATGCCCGACACGCCGGTTTAACTCGGCAAGGTTGTGGCAGGCTGCACCCGGGCAGGCCACACTCGACTAGCGGAAGCAGCGACGCACGTGACGTCGGCAGGCACCACCCGGGAGGTCCCCATGCCCGAACTGCGTGTCGTGGCCGTCTCGAATGACGGAACACGACTGGTGCTCAAGGCTGCGGACAGCACGGAGTACACGCTTCCGATCGACGAGCGGCTGCGGGCTGCCGTGCGCAATGACCGCGCGCGCCTGAACCAGATCGAGATCGAGGTGGAGAGCCACCTCCGCCCCCGTGACATCCAGGCCCGCATACGGGCCGGTGCCTCCGCCGAGGAGGTCGCACAGCTCGCCGGCATCCCCGTCGACCGGGTCCGCCGCTTCGAGGGTCCCGTCCTGGCCGAACGCGCCTTCATGGCCGAGCGGGCCCGGAAGACCCCCGTGCGCCGCCCCGGGGAGAACACCGGACCGCAGCTCGGCGAGGCCGTGCAGGAGCGGCTCACGCTGCGCGGGGCCGACAAGGACTCGGTGCAGTGGGACTCCTGGCGCCGCGACGACGGCACCTGGGAGGTGCTGCTCGTCTACCGGGTGGTGGGCGAGCCGCACTCCGCGAGCTGGACGTACGACCCGCCGCGCCGGCTGGTCACCGCCGTGGACGACGAGGCCCGCTCGCTGATCGGCGAGTCGGACGACCTGCCGTCGACCCCGGAGCCGAGCTTCCCGTTCGTGCCGAGGATCGCCCGGCTGCCGCGCGACCGGCCGCTGGACCGCGCCCTCGACCGGCAGATCGAGCGGCCGGCCGCCCCGCCGCCCGCGCCGGAGCCCGAGGAGGAACGGGACACCCTGACCAGCCTGCTGGAGGCCGTCCCGAGCTTCCGGGGCGACCTGGTGGTCCCGGAGCGGACCGACGCCGCCGACGAGGAGGCCGAGACCGAGGAGCCCCCGGCCGCGGCGGCCTCGGCCGGCGCCGGAGCGGCGTACGCGGACGTACTGATGCCGCGGACGGTCGCGGGACACCGCGAACGGCTGACGGGCACCACCGACCGGCAGGCCGAGGCCGACGGGGTCCGGCCGGGGCGCCGCGCGGCGGTGCCCAGCTGGGACGAGATCGTCTTCGGGACCCGGCGCAAGAAACAGGAGTAGCCCGCCCGGTGGCGCCCCGGGCGGGGCGCCACCGGGCGTGGACGCGTCAGGGGTTGGGGCCGGTGGCCACGGGGCGCTGCGGGTCCGAGGACCAGTGCGACCAGCTGCCCGCGTAAAGGGCGGCCGGGATGCCCGCCACCTCGAGTGCGAGCACCTCGTGCGCCCCGGAGACCCCGGAACCGCAGTAGACGCCCACCTGGGTGTCCGTCGCGGCGCCCAGCTCCGTGAACCGGGCCTTCAGGGCCTCCGCCGGCAGGAACAGGCCGTCGGGGCCCACGTTCTCGGTGGTCGGGGCCGACACCGCGCCCGGGATGTGGCCGCCGACCGGGTCGATGGGCTCGACCTCGCCCCGGTAGCGCTCCCCCGCCCGGGCGTCCAGCAGCAGTCCCGTACGGGCCAGGGCGGCCGCGTCGTCGGCTTCCAGCAGGCCCAGCGCTCCGGGGTTTGGCTTGAAATCACCCTCGGCCGGTGTCGGCGCGTCGGCGGTCACCGGGCCGCCCGCGGCCGTCCACGCGGCCAGGCCGCCGTCCAGGACTCGCACGTTCGGGTGACCCGTCCAGCGCAGCAGCCACCAGGCGCGGGCGGCCGCCCAGCCCTGTCCGCCGTCGTACACGACCACCGGCCCGTCCGCGCGCACCCCGGCGCGGCGCATCACGGCGCCGAACTCCTCCGGGTCGGGCAGCGGGTGGCGGCCGCCCGCCCCGGGCGGACCTGCCAGTTCGCGGTCGAGGTCGACGTACACGGCGCCGGGCAGGTGCCCGGCCTCGTAGGCGGGGCGCTGGTCGGGGCCGCCCAGCTGCCAGCGGACGTCCAGGAGCACCGGCGGGTGGCCGGCGGCCAGCTCGTCCATCAGTGCGGAGGCCGAGAGAATCGCAGTCATGGGCCCATCTTCCTCCCCGCCCGCACGCCCCTGTAACAAGCCGGACATCGACGGGCCGCAGTGATTCGGTCATCTCCGTCCACCCCCGCCCCGTCCGGCCCGGTCGGGCCACGCCGCGCCTCGCGGAGTGGAAGCATCAGCGGCGTCATTCGGGACACGACGGAGGAGACTGCTGACATGACCGAGGCAGCGGGGGCTTCGCGGCGGCCGTCCGGCACACCGTGCTGGGTGAGCCTGATGGTGCACGGCCTCGGGAGGACCGAGGACTTCTACGCCGACCTGTTCGGCTGGGAGTACGAGCCGGGACCCGCGCAGCTCGGCCCGGGCGTCCGGGCCGTCCTCGACGGGGAGGAGGTGGCCGGAATCGGCGAGATGCCGCCGGACCGGCATCTTCCGGTCGCCTGGACCACGTACTTCGCCATCGACGACGCCGACTGCGCGGCCGAGGCGATCCGCTCCTGCGGCGGCACGGTGGCGGTGGGCCCGATGGACGCCGGGGCGGAGGGGCGGGTGGCGATCTGCTCCGACCCGCTGGGGGCGATCTTCGGGATCTGGCAGGACTCGGGCCACGGGCGGCGCTACGGGCTGCCGGGGACCCCGGTGTGGAACGAGCTGGTCACCCAGGACACCTTGACGGTCGGCAAGTTCTACCAGCACGTCTTCGGCCACGAGGCGGAGCGGCACCCGGACGCCCCGGCCGACTTCGACTACCTGACCCTGCGGCTGGACGGCCGGCCGGTGGCCGCGGTGCACGGGGTGGGCCGGTCGCTGCCGCACGACCGGGGGCCGCACTGGATGACGTACTTCGAGGTCCACGACACCGACGCGGCGGCCGCCCGGGTGGCCGAGCTCGGCGGGCAGGTGCTCAGCCCGCCCCGGGACCGGATCCGCGGGCGGCTGGCCCTGGTGGCGGACCCGGAGGGGGCCGTGTTCGCCGTGGTGAAGTCCGCCGGGGAGGGTTAGGGGCCTGTCTC
>NZ_JZWV01000519.1 GCF_000966975.1 Streptomyces katrae
TCTTCGGCACCGCCGCCCCCTTCCTCACCGCCGCCCTCGTCGTCGCCGTCTCGGCCCTGACCGCCCTGGTACTCGCCCGGGCCGGGCACACCCCGCGCGACCGGGTGCTCGCCGCCTGGCCCGAGCTGGCCCCGCTGCCCCCGGCCGCGCTCGGGGCGGGACTGCTCGGCGCCCTGGCCTACGGCGAGGAGTACCGCTACCCCGCCCTCGCCGCCGACCGGGGCACCGTCCCGCGCCGCCTCGGACTGCTCACCGCCAAGCTCGGGGTCTGCGCCGCCCTGGCCCTGCTGCTCGGAGCCCTCGCCGCCGCCACCGACGCCGCCGCCCTCGTGCTGGTGTTCGGCCGGGCCCTCGGCCGGGCCCCGCTGGGCAGCCGGCCGGAGTGGGTGGTTCCCGCCGCGAGCTGGGCGGGCCTGCTGGTCGGCTGCGCCTGGGCCGGGGTGCTCGCCTCGGCGGTGTTCCGCTCCGCCTCGGCCGGCCTGGCCGCCGTGCTCGCCGTACCGGTGATGGTCGTACCGCTGGTGCGCAAGGCGCTGGAAGGACCCTCCGCGTACCCCGCGCACGGGTTCGCCTCCCGGCTGCGCGGTCTGGCATCGGCGCCGTGGCCCGGGGAGACGGACCGCTACGTCCTGGGAGCCTTCCGGGTGATGGTCCAACCCGTGGGTGTCGCGCTGGTGTTGTCGCTGATGGTCCTGTTGTGCGCCTATGGGTTCACAGGACTGCGCGGTCGGGTCCGTTGGTGATCGTTCCGGTGCGGTAGCCGACTTCGGGGCGACCGGAGGAGACCGCTTCGCTCCAGATCACTCGAAGCGGACCGCAACTCCCCGCAAAAGGCCCGGTTCTTTACGATAAGTCGTCAATTGCGCAGGTGGCACCGATCACCCTTTCGTGTGCTTTTCACCAAAGACCTCAAGGGCGGTGGAGGCGCGGCCGACAAAGGATTCGTGAGTACCCTTGCGCACACCATGATGACCGCCGCCCGCCATGCCGACACCGGCCTCGCCGGCCCGGGCGAACTCGACCGCTACCCCTACGCGGAGACCTCCGGCGCCGACCGGGCCGGACCGCCCCACTGGGACGGCGCCGACGTCGAGTTGAGCCGGGTCGGCCGCCGGGCGGCCGGCAGCCGCGGCCGCGGACTGCACGGCCAACTCGTCCAGCAGCTCGGCCAGATGATCGTCTCTGGCGACCTCGGCGCGGACCGGCCCCTGGTCCCCGAGGAGATCGGCCAGCGCTTCGAGGTCTCCCGCACCGTCGTCCGCGAATCGCTGCGGGTCCTGGAGGCCAAGGGCCTCGTCAGTGCCCGCCCCAACGTGGGGACCCGGGTCCGTCCGGTCGCCGACTGGAACCTCCTCGACCCCGACATCATCGAGTGGCGCGCCTTCGGCCCCCAGCGCGACGACCAGCGCCGCGAGCTCAACGAGCTCCGCTGGACCATCGAGCCCCTCGCTGCCCGCCTCGCCGCCGGCCACGGCCGCCCCGACGTCCAGCAGCGCCTGTCCGACATGGTCGAGATCATGGGCCACGCCCTCGGGCAGGGTGACGCGATCACCTTCGCCCGCGCCGACAACGAGTTCCACGCGCTGCTGATCCAGGTCGCCGGCAACCGCATGCTGGAGCACCTGTCCGGGATCGTCTCCGCCGCCCTCCAGGTCTCCGGCAGCCCCATCACCTCCTGCGACCGCCCCAGCGAGACCTGCGTGGCCCACCACGCGCGGATGGTCGAAGCCCTCGCCACCGGTGACGGCGCCGGCGCCGAGAGCGCCATGCGCCAGCTCCTGACGGTGCATCCGGAGGTCGAGCGCGTGGTGCCCGCCCCGCGCGAACACTGACCCCCGGCGCACGGGGGCGTGGGGGTGCTGCACCGGTCGCCGGGCCCGTTCTTCGGGCCCGGCGACACCGGTGTGCGAGGGGTGCCGCGACCCCGGTGTGACTTGGGCCACGAAGATTGGGCGTAACGCTCTGCGACGTCGCGCGATGACCTAAGCAGTGATGGCCGACGGAGGGAAACAGCAGCCCTTGGGGTGCTGTGCAGCTCCCCGGCCCCTGCCCGCGCCCCCGGCCCATCCCCAGTCGGTGGTCGTCGGCTCCGGTCCAGCACCAGGCCGGGGTCGGAACCCGTTCCCATCGTTCCGAGAGGTTGTTCGTGTCGGCCAGCACATCCCGTACGCTCCCGCCGGAGATCGCCGAATCCGAGTCTGTGATGGCGCTCATCGAGCGGGGCAAGGCCGAGGGGCAGATCGCCGGCGATGACGTGCGTCGGGCCTTCGAGGCTGACCAGATTCCTGCGACCCAGTGGAAGAATGTCCTGCGCAGCCTCAACCAGATCCTCGAGGAAGAGGGTGTGACGCTGATGGTCAGTGCCGCAGAGTCGCCCAAGCGCACCCCACGCAAGAGCGTCGCAGCGAAGACCCCCGCCAAGCGTACGACGACCAGGCCGGTCGCGGCCAAACCGGCCGCCGCCCCGGCCGCGGCCGAGGTCCCGCCGGCGCCCGCGCCCACGGAACCCGAGGCCGCCGACGCCCTCGCCGAGGAGCCCGTGGCCGAGCCCGTCGCGAAGAAGACGACAGCCCGGAAGACGGCCGCCAAGAAGGCCGCGCCCGCGAAGAAGGCCGCCGCGAAGAAGACCGCGGCCAAGAAGACCGCCGCCAAGAAGGACCTGGACGAGGGCGACGAAGAGGCCGTCGACGAGGGTCCCGACGCGGTGAAGGCCGAGGCCGAGGAAGAGGAGGAGGGCGGGGAGAACAAGGGCTTCGTCATCTCCGACGACGAGGACGACGCCCCCGCCCAGCAGGTCGTGGTGGCCGGCGCCACCGCCGACCCGGTCAAGGACTACCTCAAGCAGATCGGCAAGGTCCCCCTCCTCAACGCGGAGCAGGAGGTCGAGCTCGCCAAGCGCATCGAGGCGGGCCTCTTCGCCGAGGACAAGCTGGCCAACTCTGACAAGCTGGCGCCCAAGCTCAAGCGCGAGCTGGAGATCATCGCCGAGGACGGCCGCCGCGCCAAGAACCACC
>NZ_JZWV01000520.1 GCF_000966975.1 Streptomyces katrae
ACCTGCTGGAGGCCAACCTCCGCCTCGTGGTCTCCCTGGCCAAGCGCTACACGGGCCGCGGCATGCTCTTCCTGGATCTGATCCAGGAGGGGAACCTGGGTCTGATCCGCGCGGTCGAGAAGTTCGACTACACCAAGGGCTACAAGTTCTCCACCTACGCCACGTGGTGGATCCGTCAGGCGATCACCCGCGCCATGGCCGACCAGGCCCGCACCATCCGCATCCCGGTGCACATGGTCGAAGTGATCAACAAGCTGGCCCGTGTGCAGCGCCAGATGCTCCAGGACCTGGGCCGCGAACCCACCCCGGAGGAGCTGGCCAAGGAACTCGACATGACCCCCGAGAAGGTCATCGAGGTCCAGAAGTACGGCCGCGAGCCGATCTCCCTGCACACGCCGCTCGGCGAGGACGGCGACAGCGAGTTCGGCGACCTGATCGAGGACTCCGAGGCGGTCGTGCCCGCCGACGCCGTGAGCTTCACGCTCCTGCAGGAGCAACTGCACTCGGTCCTCGACACGCTCAGCGAGCGCGAGGCCGGCGTGGTCTCGATGCGCTTCGGGCTGACCGACGGCCAGCCCAAGACCCTCGACGAGATCGGCAAGGTCTACGGGGTCACCCGCGAGCGCATCCGCCAGATCGAGTCCAAGACCATGTCGAAGCTGCGCCACCCGTCGCGCTCCCAGGTGCTGCGCGACTACCTGGACTGACCGGACGGCAGGGGCGTACGGCGGTGGCCGCGCGGGTGCGCGCGGCCACCGGGCATCCCACTCTGGGTGGAGTCATGCACACTCGGAGTCAGGAGGCCCCATGCGTCGACCCTTCGCCCGTGCCCTGGCGGGCGCACTGACCCTGGTGGCGGGAGCGGCCGTGGCGCCGTTGGCCCAGGCGCCCACGGCAGCGGCGGACAGCGTGGTCATAGGCGGGCAGCCGGTGAAGGTGGCCGACAGCCCGTGGGTCGTGGCCCTCGCCAGCCGTGACCGGTTCGGGGGTATCCGTGACGGGCAGTTCTGTGGGGGAGTCCTCGTCGCCCCGACCACGGTGGTGACGGCGGCCCACTGCCTCGGCCGACAGGTGCTGGGCGGGCCGGTCGACTCCGTCGCCGACTTCCGGGTGATCACCGGCCGCACGGAGCTGCGCGCCCCCGACGGGCGCGAGATCGCCGTCCGCGCGGCCCGGGTGAACCCGGCGTACGACCCCGGGACCAACGCCGGCGACCTCGCGGTGCTGGAACTGGCCGAAGCGGTGCCGGCGGACCACGTGCTCCCCATGGCCGGCGACGGCCACCCCGGCTACGAGGCGGGCACCGGAGCGGCGGTGTACGGCTGGGGCGACACGAGCGGCTTCGGGGACTACGCCTACGGACTGCGGGCGGCGCAGGTGACCGTCCTGGACGACGAGGTCTGCCGGCGGGCCTACCCGGGCAACTCGGACGGCCAGTACCGGGCCGACTCCATGGTGTGCGCGGGCGACCGGTCGGGCGGGAAGGACGCCTGCCAGGGGGACAGCGGCGGCCCGCTGGTCGCCCGGGGCCGGCTGATCGGCCTGGTGTCCTGGGGGCGCGGTTGCGGGCGCGCCGACAGCCCGGGCGTCTACACCCGGATCGCCCCGCTGATCGACTTCGTGAGCGGCCTCCAGAGGGGCGGGCGGCCGAGCGGGGTCTAGGGCATCGCGGAGCGCGTCCGCAGGCGCTCCAGGAGCCCCGTACGGCCCGGCGCGGGGGCGCGGAGGCCGGAGGGCGCCCTCCGGCGCGGTGGAAGGGCCTCGGATATGAGGACGGGCGGCCCCTCTGGGTCTCAGAGGGGCCGCCCGTCGACCGGCCTTGCCGGTCCTGGCTCGTCGGATGCGAGGTCAGGCCTTGTGTCAGCGGTCCTCGTGGTCGGCTGCGTGGGCGGCCGGAGCGGACGTCAGCCGCTCGGTCTCATCCTGTATTTCCGCGGCGATCTTCTTGAGTTCCGGCTCGAACTTACGCCCGTGGTGGGCGCAGAAGAGCAGTTCACCACCGCTCAGGAGGACGACGCGCAGATATGCCTGGGCGCCGCAACGGTCGCATCGGTCAGCGGCCGTCAGCGGGGTCGCGGGTGTCAGAACAGTAGTCACGTCGCCTCTTCTCTAGCTCGACGAGCTGTCGTACCAGGGTCAACATCCAACCAGGCCGAAAACGTTCCCGCTCGCGGCTTTTCCTCGAAACTTCCTTCCGAAGCTGGCCGGCTGCTGCCGGTTGGCGGCGAAGGAGCCGTATTGCGTTGCTTTACGGTTTCGCGTTGTCAGTCGTTCGCTTGTAGCAGTTCTCGTCCTCCCCGGCGCGAGTGCCGGTTGTTCATGAGGACGTGCCCGAACCCTAAATGGTTCATGCCTGGAAGGGAACGTGATGTTTGCTTCACCCTCACGGGGGATCGAACACCCGTGCGGATCTGCACTAGGCTGTGGAGTGCGCGAGGGTGGCGTTGCATCGGCTCTACCAGGCCTCGGTACCCTTCGACGGGCGACCGAGCCGCCCCCGCGCCCCAGCGGGCCAGAAAAGAAATTCAGCGAGGAGCGAACTGCGTGACCGCCGACACGTCCGTGCCTTCCAGCGCGCTGCTGTCCGGAGCAGACCGGGACGGTTCCAACTACACCGCGCGGCACCTGCTCGTCCTCGAAGGCCTCGAGGCCGTCCGCAAGCGCCCCGGCATGTATATCGGCTCCACCGACAGCCGAGGCCTGATGCACTGCCTCTGGGAGATCATCGACAATTCCGTCGACGAGGCCCTGGGCGGCTACTGCGACCACATCGAGGTCGTCCTGCACGAGGACGCCTCGGTCGAGGTCCGCGACAACGGCCGAGGCATCCCGGTCGACGTCGAGCCCAAGACCGGCCTGTCCGGCGTCGAGGTCGTCATGACCAAGCTGCACGCCGGCGGCAAGTTCGGCGGCGGCTCGTACGCGGCCTCCGGCGGCCTGCACGGCGTCGGCGCCTCCGTGGTCAACGCCCTGTCGGCCCGCCTCGACGTCGAGGTCGACCGCGGCAGCTCCACGCACGCCATCAGCTTCCGGCGCGGCGTGCCCGGGCTCTTCACGGAGCAGGGCCCCGACAGCCCCTTCGACCCCACCGGCGGCCTGCGCAAGGTCAAGCGGATCGCCAAGGGCAAGACCGGAACCCGGATCCGCTACTGGTCCGACCGCCAGATCTTCCTCAAGGACGCCCGCCTCTCCCTGGAGACGCTCTACCAGCGCGCCCGCCAGACCGCGTTCCTCGTGCCCGGCCTGACCATCGTCGTCCGCGACGAGCGGGCCATCGACGGCGCCGGCAAGACCGAGGAGACGTTCCGCTACGACGGCGGCATCAGCGAGTTCTGCGACTACCTCGCCCAGGACAAGGCCGTCTGCGACGTGCTGCGCCTGACCGGCGCGGGCACGTTCAAGGAGACCGTCCCCGTCCTCGACGACCGCGGCCACATGACCCCCACCGAGGTCACCCGCGAGCTGGGCGTGGACATCGCCCTGCGCTGGGGCACGGGGTACGAGACCACCCTCAAGTCCTTCGTGAACATCATCGCCACCCCCAAGGGCGGCACCCACGTGGCCGGATTCGAGCGGTCGGTCACCAAGACCGTGAACGAGGTGCTGCGCTCCGCCAAGCTCCTGCGCGTCGCCGAGGACGACGTCGTCAAGGACGACGCCATGGAGGGCCTGACGGCGGTCGTCACCGTCCGCCTCGCCGAGCCCCAGTTCGAGGGCCAGACGAAGGAGGTGCTCGGCACCTCCGCGGCCACCCGGATCGTCGCCGCCGTCGTCGCCAAGGAGCTCAAGGCCTTCCTGACGTCCACCAAGCGCGACGACAAGCAGCAGGCCCGCGCCGTGATGGAGAAGATCGTCGCGGCCGCCCGGACCCGGATCGCGGCCCGCCAGCACAAGGAGGCCCAGCGCCGCAAGACCGCGCTGGAGACCTCCTCGCTGCCGGCCAAGCTGGCCGACTGCCGCAGCGACGACGTGGACCGCAGCGAGCTCTTCATCGTCGAGGGGGACTCGGCCCTCGGTACGGCCAAGCTCGCCCGGAACTCCGAGTTCCAGGCGCTGCTGCCGATCCGCGGCAAGATCCTCAACGTCCAGAAGTCCTCGGTCTCGGACATGCTCAAGAACGCCGAGTGCGGCGCGATCATCCAGGTCATAGGAGCCGGCTCCGGCCGCACCTTCGACATCGACGCCGCCCGGTACGGGAAGGTCATCATGATGACCGACGCCGACGTCGACGGCTCCCACATCCGCACCCTGCTGCTGACCCTCTTCCAGCGGTACATGCGCCCGATGGTCGAGGCCGGCCGGGTCTTCGCGGCCGTCCCGCCGCTGCACCGGATCGAGCTGGTCCAGCCCAAGAAGGGCCAGGACAAGTACGTCTACACGTACTCGGACCACGAGCTGCGCCAGACGCTGCTGGAGTTCCAGCGCAAGAACATCCGCTACAAGGACGCCATCCAGCGCTACAAGGGCCTCGGCGAGATGGACGCGGACCAGCTCGCGGAAACCACGATGGACCCGCGCCACCGCACCCTGCGGCGGATCAACATCGGCGACCTGGAGGCGGCCGAGCAGGTCTTCGACCTCCTCATGGGCAACGAGGTCGCCCCGCGCAAGGAGTTCATCACCAGCTCGGCCGCGACCCTGGACCGCTCGCGCATCGACGCCTGATCCGGATCCCCGCGCGTCCCGGCGCTCTTCGCCCCTCACCTGATGGAGTGAAGAGCGCCAGGACGCCAGTCCGGAAAGCGACCATTCGGCACATCCTTGTGAGCACGCCGCCGATGCGGCGACGGACAAGGAGAGTTCGGTGGACAAGCGCGAAGGTCGTGAAGCCGGAACGGTCCGGCTGAACGACCCCTGGTACGACGCCCTGGCCACGGGCTGGGGCGAGGGTGCGGAAGCCTTCCCGCCGCGCCGGCCCCCGGCGGACCGCGGCGATGACCTCCGCGCGTCCGACATCTACCTGGAGGTGCAGCGCAGCGCCGCCTTCCAGGAGGTCAGGGGCCGGTACCGAAGGTTCGTCGTCCCCGCGACCGCCGGTTTCCTCCTCTGGTACGTCGCCTACGTGGTCGCGGCCACCACCGCACCCGGGCTGATGGCGCGGCCGGTGGTGGGATCGGTCAACGTGGCCCTGCTGGCGGGCCTCGGCCAGTTCCTCAGCACCTTCCTGCTGACCTGGGCCTACTCCCGGCACGCCCGGCTGCGCCGGGACGGTGCCGCGCTCGACCTGCGCTGGACCGTCTTCGAGCGGGAACGCGGTCAGGAGCGCGGCCGCGGCGGGCGGGGGGAGGGCCGGTGACCTCCGAACACCAGACGCTCGCGCTGATCCTGTTCAGCCTGTTCATCGCCGTCACCCTCGGCATCACCACCTGGGTCAGCCGCCGGAGGCACGGCTCCACGGAGGAGTTCTACGCGGGCGGGAGACTGTTCTCCCCGATGGAGAACGGTTTCGCCATTGCCGGCGACTACATGTCCGCCGCCTCCTTCCTCGGGGTCTCCGGGCTGATCTCCCTCTTCGGCTACGACGGCCTGCTGTACCTGATCGGCTTCCTCGTGGCCTGGCTGATGGTGCTGTTCCTGGTCGCCGAACTGGTGCGCAACTGCGGTCGCTTCACCCTCGCCGACGTCGTCGCCGCGCGGATGAGCGAGCGGCCCGTGCGGATCGCCGCCGGGTCCTCCTCGGTGGTGGTCTCGGTGCTGTACCTGGTCGCGCAGATGGTCGGCGCGGGCAGCCTGGTGGGTCTGCTGCTGTCGGACACCGGCCCCGCCGCGCGGACCCTGACGGTGGTCGGGGTCGGCGCGCTGATGGTGGTGTACGTGGCCTTCGGCGGGATGCGGGCCACCACCTGGATCCAGATCGTCAAGGCCGTCCTGCTGATCGGCGGGGCGATCGCCCTCACCGTGCTGGTCCTGGTGCGCTTCCACGGGAACCTCGACCAGCTCCTCGCCTCCGCCGCCCAACGCAGCGGGTACGGGGCCCGGTTCCTGAGCCCGGGCCTCAAGTACGGCGGGGGCTGGACCTCGCGCGTCGACTTCATGAGCCTGGGCCTGGCCCTGGTCCTCGGCACGGCGGGCCTGCCGCACATCCTGTCGCGCTTCTACACCGTCCCGACCGCGCGGGCCGCCCGCCGGTCGGCGGTGTGGGCGATCGGGCTGATCGGGGGCTTCTACCTGATGACCATCGTGCTCGGCCTGGGGGCGGCCGCCCTGGTGGGGCCCGACGCGGTGCGGGCGTCCAGCGCCTCCGGCAACACGGCCGTACCGCTGCTGGCGGGATTCCTCGGCGGGGGCGCCGACTCCACCGGCGGCGCGGTGCTCTTCGCCCTCGTGGCGGCCATCGCCTTCGCGACGATCCTCGCCGTGGTCGCCGGGATCACCCTGGCCTCCTCGGCCTCCGTCGCGCACGACCTCTACGCCTCCCTCAGGCGGCGGCGGGCCCGGCAGCGCAGCGAGGTGGCCGTGGCCCGGGTGGCGGCCGTGGGGATCGGGGCGGTGGCCATCGCCCTGGGGCTGCTCGCCCAGGATATGAACGTGGCCTTCCTGGTGGGCCTGGCCTTCGCCGTGGCGGCCTCCGCGAACCTGCCGGTGCTGCTGTACTCGCTGTTCTGGCGCGGCTTCACCACCCGCGGGGCCGTCTGGTCGGTCTACGGGGGGCTGGTCCCGGCGCTGCTGCTGGTCGTCCTGTCGCCGGTGGTCTCCGGGAGTCCCGGATCACTCTTCCCGGGCCTGGACTTCCAGTACTTCCCGCTGCAGAACCCGGGGATCGTCTCCATTCCGCTCGGCTTCCTGGCGGGCTGGCTGGGTACGGTCACCTCCGCCGAGGAGCCTGACGAGCGCAAGTACGCCCAGACGGAGGTCCGTTCCCTGACGGGCGCCGGCGCGGTGTGAGTTCCGTCGGGCGGCGCCTCAGGTACCGGCCGACGGGACCCAGGTGTAGCGGTGTTCCGGGCGGCCGGTCTCGCCGTAGCGCAGGGCCAGGGAGACGCGGCCGGCCCGGTCCAGGAGCTTCAGGTAGCGCTGGGCGGTCTGGCGGCTGATGCCGGCCCGGTCGGCGATCTGCTGCGTGGACAGCGGGCCCTCGGCCGTGCGCAGCACCCGGCGGACCAGCTCGGCGGTGGTGGGGGAGTGGCCCTTGGGGAGCTCGTTGGGTGTGCCGGCCGAGGCGAGGGCCCCGAAGATCCGGTCCACCTCGGCCTGTTCGGCCTCGCCGCCCCCGGACAGGGAGCGGCGCAGGGCCGCATAGGCCTCCAGTTTGGCGCGCAGGCCGGCGAAGGTGAACGGCTTGACCAGGTACTGGAGGGCGCCGAGCCGCATGGCGGCCTGGACGGTGGTCAGGTCCCGGGCGGCCGTGACCATGATCACGTCGGTGTGCCGGCCGAGCTGGCGCAGGCGGCGCACCAGGTCCAGGCCGGTCCCGTCGGGGAGGTAGTGGTCGAGCAGGACCAGGTCCACCGGGCGGGTGGTGAGGAACTCCAGTGCCGCGGCCGCCGAATGGGCTTCGCCCGACACCTGGAACCCGGGAACCTTCGCCACGTACGCCGCGTTGATACGGGCAACACGCATGTCGTCGTCGACGACCAATACGTGGATCGGGGACTCCTTCACCGCAGGGCCTCCGGGAGTACGACGGAGAACTCCGCCCCTCCGTCCTCTGCTTCACCGGCCCGGGCGCTGCCGCCCTGCCGCTCCGCGAGGCGGCGTACGAGGGCGAGGCCCAGCCCGCGCTCGCGGTGGGCCGCGGGCTGCTTGGTCGACCAGCCCTCCGTGAAGATCTCCTCGCGGCGTCCGGCGGGGATCCCGGGGCCGCTGTCGCGCACCCGGAGGACGGCGGTGCGTCCTTCGGCGCGGATGCCGACCTCGACCAGGGGCGTGGCGGAGCCGGCCGCCGCGTCCAGGGCGTTGTCGACGAGGTTGCCGAGGATCGTGACGAGGCCGCCGGGGTCCACCAGGCGGTCGGGGAGGAGGGAGTCTGGGGCGAGGCGCAGCGGGACGCCGCGCTCCGCCGCGACGGTGGCCTTGCCCACCAGCAGTGCGGCCAGCAGCGGGTCGTGGATCTTCTCGGTGACCTGCTCGGCCGTGGTGCGGTGCACGCCCACGACCTCGGTCACGAACGCGGCCGCCTCCTCGTGCAGGCCCAGTTCGAGGAGGCCGAGCAGGGTGTGGAGGCGGTTGGCGTGCTCGTGGTCCTGGGCGCGCAGGGCGTCGATCAGGCCCTTGGTGGAGTCGAGCTCGCGGCTCAGGTGCTCCAGTTCGGTGCGGTCGCGCAGGGTGGCGACGGCCCCGCCGTCGGCGGTGGGCATCCGGTTGGCGACCAGGACGCGCGGGCCCTGGACGGTCAGGAGGTCGCGGCCGGTGACGCGGCCGGCCAGGACGTCGCTGGTGCGGCCCGCGCCGAGGACCTCGTCCAGCGGCCGGCCGGCCAGGGCCTCGGTGCGGTCCTGGTCGAGGCCCAGCAGCCGGGCCGCCTCGTCGTTGACGAGGCGCACCCGGTCGTTCCGGTCGAGGGCGATCACGCCCTCGCGGATGGAGTGCAGCATCGCCTCGCGTTCCGCGAGCAGGCCGGCGATGTCGGAGAAGGCCAGGTCCCGGGTCTGCCGTTGGATCCGGCGGGAAAGGAGGAAGGCGGCGAGGGCGCCGGCGGCCAGGGCGCCGCCGGCGTAGGCGAGGAGGCCGGGGATGGCGCCGAGCAGCCGGTCGCGCACGCTGTCGTAGGCGATGCCGACGGAGACGGCTCCGACGATCTCCCCGTCGGCGGCGACGAGGGGGACCTTGCCGCGGGCGGAGCGGCCGAGGGTGCCCTGGTCGATCTCCATCACCTCGTGTCCGGCGAGGACGTCGCCCGGGTCGGTGGAGACGGGCAGGCCGATGCGGTCCGGGCTGGGGTGGGAGCGGCGGATCCCCTTCAGGTCGAGGACGACGACGTACTCGGCTCCGGTCGCGCTGCGGATCCGCTCGGCCGCGGCCTGGACGGGGCTGTCGGGAGAGGGCGCAGACCTGAGCAGGTCGGCGGCCAGGGTGGGGTCCGCGGCCGCGCTCTGGGCGATGGCCAGCGCGCGCCGCATCGCCTGGTCGTCCAGCTGGTGGCTCAGGGGCGCCAGGAAGAGGCCCGTGGCCAGGACGAGGACCCCCGCGGCGATGGCCAGCTGGGTGAGCAGGATCTGCGAGACGGCGCGTCGGGGCAGGCCGAGGCGACGGACACGCAGGGGGAGGAACCGCATGACTGGTAACCGTAGGGCGGCGGGCGCGGAAGCGGAACGCCCGTCGCTCAGGTCCACCCGGCCTGTCACCGACCGTGATCGGGGTCCGGCCCGGTCACCGCCGGGCCCGGGCGGGAGAGGGTCTCTCTGTCTTTTGGCAGAGGGGCGGATCGGCCGCGGGGAGCATGCCCTCGCTGGTTGCGGAATCGATACTGGTCAGCGTGGTGAGCTCTCCTCCGTTCCGTCTTCGTCGTCCGCTCCGGGGACCCGTGCGCGCGGTCGCGGAGACGGCCTGGGTGCTGCTCGCCGGGCTGGGGGTGTGGGTGGCGGTCGGTTACCTCGGGGTGCTTCCGCGCCCGTACCTCCAGTTGCTCGCGCTGGCCGTCGGAGCGGGCCTCTTCCCGCTGCGCCGCCGCTTTCCGGCCACTGTCCTCCTCGTCCTCGCGGCGCTGACCGGTCTGGCTTCCTGCGTCGGCCCGGTCACCGCGGCGACCGCGTACACGGTGGCGCGGCGGACGGTCCGGGCGCGGACGCGGGCCCGGCTGCTGGCCGGGGCGGCGGCGCTGCTGGTGGTGTGCGCGACGGTGGCCGCGCCCTGGCTCGGTCCGGGGCCGCTGCCGTACGGGCTTGCGCTCGGGCTGGTCCTGACGCCGACGGCCGTGCTCGTGCCCGGGCTGGTCGGTACCTCGTACGGGCAGCAGCGGCGCCTGGTGCGGGCGCTGCGCGAGCGCGGGGACGCGGCCGAGCGGGCGCGCCGGCTCGCCGACAGCGAGGCCCGCATCCACGAGCGCTCCCGGATCGCCGCGGAGATGCACGATCTGCTGGGGCACCGGCTCAGCCTCATCTCCCTGCACGCGGGCGGGCTGGAGCTGGCACTGGAGCACGCCGATCCCGAGCTGCGCGAGGAGGCCGTGCTGGTGCGGCGGACCACCCGGGACGCCCTGGGCGAGCTGCGCCAGGCCCTCGGGGTGCTCGGGCCGCTGGGCCGGGACACCGGCCCGGAGGCCCTCACCGACGCCACCGGCACCCGGGCCGACATCGAGGCGCTGGTGGCCCGCTCCCGGGACGGCGGGATCGCCGTACGGCTGGACTGGACGGGCCCGGACCTCGACGGCCGCCCGGCGGGGGTGCGCAGGGCGGTGCACCGGGTGGTGCGGGAATCGCTGACCAACGTGCACCGGTACGCAGGCGCGGCGCACGTCGCCGTGACCGTCACCCACGGAGAGGAGACGGCGCGGGTCACCGTCCGCAACGGCGCTCCGCCCGCCTCCGCCGTTCCCGCCGCGGGTCTGGGCACCGGCCGCGGTCTCACCGGGCTGCGGGAGCGGGTGGAACTGCTGGGCGGTACCTTCGCCGCTGCCCCGCTGCCGTCCGGCGGCTTCCTCGTGGAGGCCGCCCTGCCCGCCGAACCGGGCGAGACCCCCACCCTCAGGAGGGAGGAGGCCCCCGGCACCGGCGACGGGGCCTCCGCCGGCCCGGACCCTGCGGAACGCGGCACCGCGCAGGCGCTGACCCTGGCACTCGGGCTGGTGGCGCTGAGCGTGCTGACGGCCCTCGGGACCCTCTTCGTCCACGCCACCGCCCCGCACCGGGACGCCGGCCCGCGCCCGCTGCCCCGGGTCGGCATGACCTACGGCGACGTGATCGGGAGCGGAGTCACCGACAACGCGGCGGTCCGGGCCGCGGCCACCGGCCGTGAACCGCCGCGCCCGCCCGGCACGGCCGGCTGCGTGTACCCGTTCAACGGGGCTACCGAATCCCGCCCCGGCTCCCTGACCGTCGCCCGCTACTGCTTCGACGCCGCGGAGCGCCTCATCGCCATCGACCGCTTCACCGTCCCGTCCGTCCGGGACGCCACACCCTGGGAGACCCCGTGACCGAGCCCGCCGGTCCGATCCGCGTCCTGCTCGCCGACGACGAGGCCATGATCCGCGCCGGAGTGCGCCTGATCCTGCGGCACGCCGAAGGCATCGAGGTCGTCGCCGAGGCCCCGGACGGACGGCGGGCCGCCGAACTGGCCGCCGCCCACCACCCGGACGTGGTCCTGCTGGACATCCGGATGCCGGTCTGCGACGGGCTGGCCGCGATCGCCCCGCTGCTGGCCCTCGACCCGGCGCCGCGCGTGGTGATGCTGTCGACCTTCGGCGACGACGACAACGTGGTCAGGGCGCTGCGGGAGGGCGCCGCCGGCTTCCTGCTGAAGGACGAGGGCCCGCAGGAGCTGATCAGCGCGGTACGGGCGGCCGCCGCCGGGGACGCCGTGCTCTCCCCGGGGGTGACCGGGGCGGTGATCTCCCGGATGCTGACCGCCGGGGAGCCGCACGCCGCCGGCGGCGCGGCGGACGACCGGATCGCCCGGCTGACGGGCCGGGAGCGGGAGGTCCTGGCCATGCTCGGCGAGGGCCTGTCGAACCAGGACATCGCCGCCCGGCTCGGCATCGGCACCGGCACCGTGAAGACCCATGTGGGCGCGATCCTGGACAAGACCGGTACGACGAGCCGGGTCCAGGCGGCGCTGCTGGCCCACCGCGCAGGCCTGGCCCCCTGACCCCTTCGTCCCCCACAGGGCTGAGCTCCGCCGCCCGGTCCTCTGCCCTTCGGCAGAGCGCGGGCGCCGCGCACCGGTCTTTCGGCAGAGCTGAACTACCGCCTCCAGGGCGATGTTTGCGCAGGTCAGGGGCTTGACGATGGAAGCATGTCGCAGAACTTCCCTTCCTCGGCCTCCCCTTCCGGCGCGGCCCTCGCGGAACCGGCCGCCCGCGCCGACGGCCTGACCAAGACGTACGGCAGGGGCGAGACCCGGGTCACCGCGCTGGACGCGGTGTCCGTGGACTTCGCCCGGGGCCGGTTCACCGCCGTCATGGGCCCCTCCGGCTCCGGCAAGTCCACGCTGATGCACTGCATGGCCGGCCTGGACCCCGTCACCTCGGGCTCGGCGCGGATCGGCGGGGTCGAGCTGTCCTCCCTGAACGACCGGCAGCTGACCCGGCTGCGGCGCGAGAAGGTCGGCTTCGTCTTCCAGGGCTTCAACCTGATGCCGACGCTCACCGCCCTGGAGAACATCACCCTGCCGCTGAGGCTGGCCGGGCGGAAGCCCGACCCCGCCTGGCTGGACACCATCGTCGCCACCGTCGGGCTCTCGGGCCGGCTCGCGCACCGCCCCGCGGAACTCTCCGGCGGCCAGCAGCAGCGCGTGGCGGTGGCCCGCGCCCTGGTGTCCCGGCCCGAGATCGTCTTCGCCGACGAGCCGACCGGCAACCTCGACTCCCGCTCCGGTGCGGAGGTCCTCGGCTTCCTGCGCGACTCGGTGCGGGAGCTGGGCCAGACCGTGGTGATGGTCACCCACGACCCGGTGGCCGCGGCCCACGCCGACCGGGTGGTCTTCCTCGCCGACGGCCGCCTGGTGGACGAGCTGTACGAGCCGTCCTCCGGGGCCGTGCTCGACCGGATGCTCGCCTTCGAGGGCCGCGGCCGCACCTCCTGACCCGGCCGCCTCCGCTCCTCCCGGCCACCTCCGCTCCTCCCACCGCCTCCGCTCTTCCCGCCCGCCGCGCCACACCACCCGAAAGCCCGCCATGCTGCGAACAGCCCTGCGCAACGTCCTCGCGCACAAGGCCCGTCTGGCCATGACCGTCCTCGCGGTCTGCCTCGGGGTCGCGTTCATCTCCGGCTCGCTCGTCTTCGCCGAGTCCACCACCGCCGCCTACCGGGCCTCCATGGCACGGAACTACGCGGGAACCGCGGTCACAGTGGACCCCAAGTACCCCCTCGGCGCCCCCGCCGACCAGCGCGAGTCCGCCCTCGACGACGCGCTCGTGGCCAAGCTGGCGGCCGTCCCCGGCGTCGCCGCGGCCCGCCCGGCCGTCGACGGTTCGGCCACCCTGGCCGCAAAGGACGGCACCCCGCTGCGCGCCGGCCACACCATGGGGAAGCAGGCCGCCGCCTACGTCCCCGGCCCCGACGGCAAGGACGGCCGCTACCCGCTGACCGCCGGCCGGGCCCCGCTCACCTCCGGCGAGGTGGCCCTGGACCGGGGCACCGCCGAGGCCGGCGGCTACTCCCTCGGCGACACCGTCAGGCTGGCCGTCGACGGCCCCGTCCTGCGGCTGCGGCTGGTCGGCATCGTCTCGACCACCGACACCCGGGTGACCGCGGGCGGCACCCTCGCCGTGCTCGACAAGGCCACCGCCCAGGGACTGTTCGCCGGCCCGGGCCGGTACACGGGGATCGACCTCTCCGCCACCTCCGGCACCGACCCGTACGACCTCGCCCGGCGCGTCGGCGCCCTGCTGCCGGCGGACCGGGCCGAGGCGGTCACCACGGCCTCGCTCGCCGCCCAGCAGTCGGTCTTCATCGACACGAAGACCAGCAGCTACTCCCGGCTGCCCCTGATCTTCGCCGTGGTCTCCCTCTTCATCGGCTCGTTCCTGATCATCAACACCTTCACCATGCTCGTCACCCGGCGCTCCCGGGAGATCGCCCTGCTGCGCGCGATCGGCGCCACCCGACGGCAGGTGACCGGTTCCGTGCTCGCCGAGGCGGCGCTGGTCGGGCTCCTCGCCTCGGTGCTCGGCTTCGTCCTCGGCCTCGGTGTCGCCGCCGTCCTGCCCGGCCTCCTCGGCACCGCGGACGACCTGCTGCCCCGGGGCCCGCTCGTGATCGGCCCCGCCCCGGTGCTCGCCTCCCTGGCCGTCGGCGTCGGCGTCACGGTCCTCGCCGCCTGGCTGCCCTCCCGCCGGGCGGCCAGGATCGCGCCCGTCGAGGCGATGCGCACCGCCGAGCAGCTGCCCTCCGTGGCCCTGTCCCGGATCCGGGGCGCGGCCGGAGCCGCCGTACTCCTCGTCGGCGCCGGGCTGCTGGTCTCGCTGGACGACGCCCGCAGCGCCTCGGACGCCAACCTGCGGACCGCGATGTTCGGCTGCGGGATCCTCGTCACGGGGCTGATCCTGCTGGCCCCGCTGCTGGCCGGCCCGGTCATCCGTCTCCTCGGCCGCCTCACCGGCCGGTTCGGGGTCGTGGGCGACCTCGCGCGGGACAACGCCCTGCGCGACCCCCGGCGTACGGCGGCCACGGCCGTCGCCCTGATGATCAGCACCGCGCTGGTCTGCGGCCTCGCCGTCATCGAGCACTCCTCCAGCCGGGCCCTGGACTCCCAGGCCGCCGCCGGGCTGAGCGCCGACTACGTCATCAGCACCCGGGGCAACACCACGGCCATCGACGCGGCCGCCGTGCAACGGGTCGCCGCCCTGCCCGGGGTCACGACCGCCTCGGCCGTCGCGGACTCCACCTTCTCGGCCGGGGCCCTCGCCCGGCAGGCCTCCGGTGTCGACCCGAAGACCGTGGGGGCCGTCATGAAGCTGCGTTTCACCAGCGGTTCGGCCGAGGGCATCGGCCCGGGCCGGATCGCCGTCTCCAGCAGCTTCGCCCGGGAGAACCGGCTCGTCACCGGCGGGCGGGTCGAGGGGAGCATCGGCCCCGGCGAGGGCGACCGCGACCGTACCTTCACCGTCGTCGGGATCTACGAGGACAACCCCACCGCGCAGGACGTCCTCGTCGACCGGGGCGAGGTGCAGCGCCACGGCTTCCTGCGCGACTCCGTCCAGCGCGTCCTCGTCCGTACCGGCCCGGGCGCGGCGGACATGGAGAAGCGGCTGCGCCTCGCCGTCGACGACAGCCCGCTGCTGAAGGTGCAGGACCGGAGCGGGCTCGTCCGGGAGCAGGCCGGTGTGGCCGGCGACCTGATGAGCATGGTGTTCGGGCTGCTCGGCATCGGGGTGGTCATCTCCGCCCTCGGCATGGTCAACACGCTCGCCATGTCGGTGGCCGAACGCACCCGCGAGATCGGCGTCCTGCGCGCCATCGGCATGGACCGCGCCGGGATCCGCCGGATGATCCGGCTCGAATCCCTCGCCGTCGCCGCCTTCGGGACCCTGCTGGGCCTGGCCGGCGGCCTGTTCGGGGCGTGGAAGGTCAGCGGACTCGCCAACGGGGCCATTCCCCGCTACACGTTCTCCCTCCCCTGGGGAACCCTCGCCCTGGTCGTCGTCCTCTCGCTGGCGGTCGGCGCCGCGGCGGCCGCGCTCCCGGCCCG
>NZ_JZWV01000521.1 GCF_000966975.1 Streptomyces katrae
CCGGGCCGCCGCGCTCGGCCCCCTGCGGGCGGTGTCCGGCGGCTGAACCACCGTCAGGGGAGCGGGCGGGGCGGCCGCCGACCCGTGTAGTGGCCGCTGGGGCGCATCCTCAGCGGCCGCTCCTGGTACTCCTCCAGCGCGTGCGCGATCCACCCGGCGGTCCGGGCCACCGCGAAGACGGTCTCCCCGGCCTCGGCGGTCATCCCGGAGGACAGCGTCAGCACCGCCAGCGCAAGGTCCACGTTCGGGTGCAGCCCGTGCCGGGCCATCACCGCCGCCACCTCCCGCGCCGCGCCCAGGGCCGCGGCCGCCGGGGGCAGCTCCGCCAGCCGCCCGGACAGCGCCCGCGCCCGGGGGTCCTCGCCCCGGTACAGGCGGTGGCCGAACCCCGGCATCCGGCGGCCCGCTCGCAGGTACTCCGCCACCACCGGGGCGGCGCCGCCCCGTTCCAGCACCTCCGCCAGCATCCGGTGCGCGAGCCGGCCCGCCGCCCCGTGCAGGGGGCCTTCGAGCGCGCCGAGCCCGGCCGAGACGACGGCGTACGGGTGGGCCCGGGCGGAGGCGGCGACCCGGACGGCCAGGGTGGAGGCGGCCAGGTCGTGGTCGACGAGCAGGGCCAGGGCCAGGTCCAGGGCGTCCACCGCCACCGGGTCCGGCTCCCGCGCGGTCAGCCGGGACCACAGCCGCCAGGCGAGCCGGCCGTCGCCCGGGTGCTCGGGCGCCGCCTCGGGCAGGGCCCCGACCAGGGTCGGGATCAGACAGCGCGCGGAGCCCAGTACGGCCTCCCCCGACAGGTCGAAGCGCAGCGGGTCCGCGACCGCCGCGGCGGCCACCGCGACGCGCAGCAGGTCCAGGGGCCCGCTGTGCTCGGGCATCGCGGCCACCGCCCGCCGGGCCGCGGCCAGGAGCTCCGCCGGAGCGGCGAACCGGGCCCCGGGCGCCGCGGTCCCCGTCCAGAGCCACTCGGCGACCTCCTCGAAGGCGTACCGGGAGGCCAGCTCCACGGCGTCCACCCCGCGGAACCAGTACCGGTCGGTCTCCGGCTCGATCAGGGTGAGCGCGGTGCGCACGGCGAGTTCGCCGGCCGGGGGCCCCGCCGCCTCGCGCCGGCTGCGCCGG
>NZ_JZWV01000522.1 GCF_000966975.1 Streptomyces katrae
GGCCAGCGCCTCCACCTCGCCGGCGTCGAAGGTGCTGCCGCGCCCCGCCGGGTCGCGGCGGCTGCCGAGCTGGCCACGGCTGACGTACGCGTACACGGTCGCCGGCTTCACGCCGAGGAGCCGGGCGGCCTCCTGAGTGGTGATCCGGCGGGGGAGGGCCTCCTCGGGAGCGCCGGAAGAGAGCTCCGAGGCGGCGTCGGAGGGGGTGTCGGACGGGCGGTCGCTCATGACGCCAGCATACATATGTTGATTCAATCAATATTGACATCGATCCAATCAAGGATGGATGGTCGATGCATGAACAACACCACCGTCGAAGTACCCCGCGGTCTCGCGGGAGTCGTGGTCACCGACACGCAGCTCGGTGACGTCCGCGGCCGCGAAGGCTTCTACCACTACCGCCAGTACTCGGCCGTGGAACTGGCCGCGTCCCGCACCTTCGAGGACGTCTGGCACCTGATGTTCCGCGGCGCCCTCCCGGCCGGCCCCGCCGAACGGGACGCCTTCGCCGCCGAGATCGCCCCCCTGCGCCACCTGCCCGCCGAGGTCGCGGACGCCCTGCCCGCACTCGCCCGGGCCACCGCCCTCTCCGGCCCCCTCGCCGGACTGCGCACCGCGCTCTCCCTCCTCGGCGCCTCCGCCGGATTCCGGCCCGTCTACGACCTCGACCCCGCCCGCCGGGCCGCCGACGCGCTCGCCGCCTGCGCCGCCGTACCGACCCTCCTCACCGCCCTGCACCGGCTCGGCCGGGGCCTGGAACCGGTCGCCCCGCGCGACGACCTCCCGTACGCCGCCAACTACCTGTGGATGCTCACCGGCGAGGAGCCCGACCCCGTCAAGGCCCGCGCCGTCGAGCGGTACCTGATCTCCACCGTCGACCACGGTTTCAACGCCTCCACCTTCACCGCCCGCGTCATCGCCTCCACCGGCGCCGACGTCGCCGCCTGCCTCACCGGCGCGATCGGCGCCCTCTCCGGGCCGCTGCACGGCGGCGCACCCAGCCGCGCCCTGGACACCCTCGACGCCATCGGCACCGCCGACCGCATCGGCCCGTGGATCCGCGAGCGGGTCCTCGCCGGCGACCGGATCATGGGCTTCGGCCACCCCGTCTACCGCACCGAGGACCCGCGCTCGCGGATGCTGCGCGACATCGCCCGGCAGTTCGGCGGCCCCCTCGTGGAGTTCGCCGTGGAGGTCGAGCGGCAGGTGGAGGAGATCCTCGCCGAGCTCAAGCCGGGCCGGGAACTGCACACCAATGTGGAGTTCTACGCGGGGGTGGTCATGGAGCTGTGCGGGCTGCCGCGCGAGATGTTCACCCCGACCTTCTGCGCCGCCCGCGTGGTCGGCTGGAGCGCCAACGTCCTGGAGCAGGCGGCCGACTCGAAGATCATCCGCCCGGCCGCCCGCTACACCGGCCCCACCCCGCCCCAGCCCGTACCGCCCCTGGGCTGACTACGATCGTCCGGGTGAACAGCGTCCAGCCCATCCCCGTCGTCGTCCTCTCCGGATTCCTCGGCTCCGGCAAGACCACCGTCCTCAACCACCTCCTCGCCCACCGCGGTGGCACCCGGATCGGGGTCGTCGTCAACGACTTCGGCTCGATCGAGATCGACGCCATGTCGGTGGCCGGCCAGGTCGGCGACTCGATGGTCTCCCTCGGCGGGGGCTGTCTGTGCTGCGCCGTCGACGGCAGCGAGCTGGACGCGTACCTGGAGAAGCTCGCCGCGCCCGTCCACCGGATCGACGTGATCGTCATCGAGGCCAGCGGGCTCGCCGAGCCCCAGGAGATGGTCCGGATGCTGGTGGCCAACGAGAACCCGGCCGTCCGCTACGGCGGCCTGGTGCAGGTCGTGGACGCCGCCGAGTTCGACGCCACCCGGGCCGCCCACCCCGAGACCGACCGCCATCTGGCCGTCGCCGACCTGGTGGTGCTCAACAAGACCGACCGCGTCGACGCCGCCGAACGGGCCCGCATCGAAGCGGAAGTGACCGCGCTCGCCGCCCCCGGAACCCCGCTGGTCGGCGCCGATCACGGGCGCATCGACCCGGAGCTGCTCTTCGACCGCCGCCCCTGGACGGAGACCCGGGGACAGCTCTCCTTCGAGGACCTCCTCACGGAGGCCGGGGAGCACGCGCACGAGGACGGCGAGGGGCACGCCGGGCACGCGCACACGGCGTACGAGAGCCTCTCCTTCACCACCGACCAGGCCCTCTCCCCGCGCCGGTTCCTCGACTTCCTCGACCGCCGCCCCGCCGGCCTCTACCGCGTCAAGGGCTTCGTCTGGTTCGGGGTCCCGGGTCACCGCGAACGCTACGAGGTCCACGCGGTCGGCCGCTTCCTGAGGTTCGACCCCGGCCCCTGGGGCCAGGGCGAGCCGCGCCGCACGCAGCTCGTCCTGATCGGCAAGGGCATCGACGCCCCCGGCCTGCTGGGCGAACTGGAGGCCTGCCGCGAGGCCGACCCCGGGCGGGCGCTCCCGGAAAGCATGTGGGGAGTGCTGCGCTACGTCCCCCGCCCGGCGGAAACCGGCGTCGAGGACGAGTCCTAGGGGCAACACCCCCTAGGCGACCTCGACCCCGTACTCGCGCAGCAGGTCCTCCAGGCCGCCCCGGTAGCCCTTGCCGCCGATCACGAACTTCCAGTCGCCGTTCGGGCGGCGCCGGAACGAGCCGAGGACCAGGGCCGTCTCGCCCGCCCGGCCGTCGGACACCTCCAGCCGGTCGATCTCCTGACCGGCCGTGTCCAGCAGGCGGATCCGGGCGTCGGTGAAGCCCGCCAGATCGGCGTGCGGGTCCGCCTCCGGGTCGACCGCCGCCACCAGGACGAGCCGGTCGGCGCGCTGCGGCAGCACGTCGAAGCCGACCTCCACGGCCGCCTTGTCGGGGGCCGCGTGCGGGCGGGAGCGCACCGAACCGTCGGGGGTGCGCGGGTTGTTGAAGAAGACGAAGTGGTCCTCGCTCAGCACCCGGCCGCCCTCGCAGACCAGCGCGCACACGTCGAGCGCCACCCGGCCCGACCAGTCCATGCCCAGCACGTTGAAGCCCTCGGGCACGGGCGCCACCTCCGGGACGGCCGGGCCGCCGGCCGGGAAACGGGTGTCCGGCAGGGTCGGCGCGTCCGCCCCGGCCCCCGCGCCCCGCTGCGCCGGGACCGGAGCGCCGCCGAGACGGCCCCGCAGCCCGTAGCGGTGCAGCAGCTCCACCAGTTCCACGCCGGGAACCAACTCCAGCGGCTTGCCGTTGGCAAAGGTGTACGACCCGGGCCCGAAGGACGCGGTGGTGACGAGCACCCCCTTGTTCGCCCCCTTGTCCTGGACCGTGCCGTACAGGTCCCGTACCGCCGTCGGCGGGACGGTGTTGCGGTACCGCTTGACCTGGACCACGATCCGCCCGCCCCGGATCGGGGCCGGATCCACCGCTTCCACGTCCACGCCGCCGTCGCCCGAGCGCTGCGTGGTCACCGCCTCCATGCCCATCGCCCGGAACAGCTCGGCGACCAGGTTCTCGAAGGCGATCGGATCCATCTGGAACAGGTCCGGCTCGTCCTCGCCACCGCCCGCGGCGGCTCCGCCGTGGCTGACGACACCGCCGCCGACCTCGCCCGGCCGGCGCCCCGCCCGTACGGCCGTCAGCTGGTCCGGCCGCGCCGACAACTGCCCCCGCAGGCCCTCGACCAGGCAGTCCACCGCGCTCACCTGCTCCAGCCGCAGCGCGGAGAAGGCGCTGCGCGGCGCCTGCACGGAGGCCAGGACGAGCTGCGCCTCACGGCCCGTCACCGGATCGTGGTCGTCCACGAACCCGTTGACCACCACCGAGTCCAGCACCCCGAACTCGTCCGCCGCGTACACCTCGTGCAGCACCAGCAGCAGGCACTGGGCCAGCAGGTCCCGGTACAGCGCCCGGCGCTGCGTCACGGGCCGCGCCGTCTCCTTGTCCTGGTCCGTGCCCGGCATGTACCGCACGGCCTTCACCTCGGGCACCACCCCGTACCGGGGCAGCTCCCAGTCCAGCACCAGCTGCCGCATCGCCGGGTCGTACGCGGCCGACACCTGGTGCGGCAGTTCCTCGGGCCAGGCCGTCGAGGCGTACAGGGCGGCCGAGAAGTACTCCACCGCCGCCTCCGGGTCGCCCGCGCGCAGCGAGGCCGCCAGCTCGGTGAGCCCGCTGTTGTGCCGGCGGATCCCGGCGAGCTGCTCGGCGGCCCAGCGGTCGTACTGCTGCCGGTACGCCTCCAGCTGCCGCAGCCGCTCCTGCTCCGCGGCGTGCGCAGCCTGCCAGGCCTGCGTGTACCGGTCGTGGGCCTCGCGCTCCGCCTGGGCGCGGCGGCCCGAGCCCAGGGTCCAGCCACTGCTCTGCTGCTGGAAGTCCCGCAGCTGGGGCATGGGCACGGGATGCTCCAGCCGGCCCGGCGCGAAAGGCTCCAGCCGCTCGGAGCGCACCAGGGAGGCCATCCGGAACGCGGGCGCCCGGCAGCCCGAGGCCAGCAGCCCCTGCAGGACGGCGACCTCCGCGTCGAGCCGCTCGGTGGCCCGCCGCGCCTCGGCCTCCCGGTGCTGCTTGTAGGCGGCCTGCTGCTCGCGCCGGCCCCGGGCGGCTTCCCGTTCGTACTCCCGCCGACGGCGCTCCGCCTCACGCTGCTGGATCAGCTGCGTCCGCTGCTGCTGCCGCTGGGCCTCGGCCCAGACCCCGATCAGCCCGCTCGACCGACGACTCATCAGCTCTGCTCTCCCCCCACCCGCGTGTACCGGGAAAACAGTAGTCGGCGCGGAGTCGCGGACGGGCCGCGGACAGCGGGCGGGGCGGGCGCCGAAGACGCCCGCCCCGCCCGCCGTACGGTCCTGCGGCGGTCCTACAGCGCGGGCCCCGCCAGCACCGCCACCTCGGCGGGGAGCGCGGCGCCCGAACCGTCGCGGCGCGGGTCCGGGGCCGGGAGGGCTGCCGGGGCGCCGTTCGCCGCCGCCGCGCGGGCCGGGGCGTTGCCCGCCCAGGCCAGCACCAGCACGTCCTCGCCCTTCAGGAACCGCTGGCAGCGCACACCGCCGGTGGCCCGGCCCTTGCGCGGGTACTGGTCGAACGGGGTCAGCTTGCCCGAACTCGGCGAGCCCTCGAGCGTCCCCTGCCCGCCCGCCACCGTGAACACCAGGGCGTCCCGGGCCGGGTCCACCGCCGAGAAGTGGATCACCTTGGCGTTCTCGGAGAGCTTGATGCCCGCCATACCGCCCGCCGGGCGGCCCTGGGGGCGCACCTGTCCGGCCGGGTAGCGCAGCAGCTGGGCGTCGTCGGTGATGAAGACCAGGTCCTCCTCGCCCGTGCGCAGCTCGACCGCGCCCACGATCCGGTCGCCCTCCTTGAGGGTGATGACCTCCAGCTCGTCCTTGTTCGCCGGGTAGTCCGGCACGACCCGCTTGACCACGCCCTGCTCGGTGCCCAGGGCCAGACCCTGCGAGGACTCGTCCAGGGAGGTCAGGCAGACCACCGTCTCGTCGGCCTCCAGCCCGGAGACGAACTCCGCGACCGGGGCCCCGCCCGCCAGGCTCGGCGCGGCGTGCGTGTCCGGCAGCTGCGGCAGGTCGATCACCGACAGACGCAGCAGGCGCCCGTACGAGGTCACCACGCCCACGTCGGCCCGGGCGGTCGCCGCCACCTGCGAGACCACCAGGTCGTGCTTGGCGCGGGCGGCGCCCTCGTCCACCACCAGCGGGTCGGCGTTCGCCGTACGGGCCAGCAGGCCCGTGGACGACAGCAGCACCCGGCAGGGGTCGTCCGCGACCTCCAGCGGAACCGCGGCCACGGCCGTGCCCGCCGACTCCAGCAGCACGGTACGGCGCGGGGTGCCGAACTTCTTGGCGACCGCGGCCAGTTCCGAGGAGACCAGCTTGCGCAGCTCGGCGTCCGAATCCAGGATCCGGGTCAGCTCCTCGATCTCCCCGGTCAGCCGGTCGCGCTCGGACTCCAGCTCGATCCGGTCGAAGCGGGTGAGCCGGCGCAGCGGGGTGTCCAGGATGTACTGGGTCTGGATCTCGCTCAGCGAGAAGACCTCCATCAGGCGCTCCTTGGCCTGGGCGGAGTTGTCGCTGTCGCGGATGAGGCGGATGACCTCGTCGATGTCGAGCAGGGCCACCAGCAGGCCCTCGACCAGGTGCAGCCGGTCCCGGCGCTTGCCGCGGCGGAACTCACTGCGGCGGCGCACGACCTCGAAGCGGTGGTCCAGGTAGACCTCCAGCAGCTCCTTGAGGCCCATCGTCAGCGGCTGCCCGTCGACCAGCGCGACGTTGTTGATGCCGAAGGACTCCTCCATCGGCGTCAGCTTGTACAGCTGCTCCAGCACGGCCTCCGGGTGGAAGCCGTTCTTGATCTCGATGACCAGGCGCAGGCCGTGCGCACGGTCGGTGAGGTCCTTGACGTCGGCGATGCCCTGGAGCTTCTTCGAGCCGACCAGGTCCTTGATCTTCGCGATGACCTTCTCGGGACCGACCGTGAAGGGCAGTTCGGTGACGACCAGGCCCTTGCGGCGGGCCGTCACGTCCTCCACGGACACCGTCGCGCGGATCTTGAACGTGCCCCGGCCGCTCTCGTAGGCGTCCTTGATGCCGGACAGGCCCACGATCCGCCCGCCGGTGGGCAGGTCGGGACCGGGGACGAAGCGCATCAGCGCCTCGAGGTCCGCCTCCGGGTACCGGATCAGGTGGCGGGCGGCCGCGATGACCTCGCCCAGGTTGTGCGGGGCCATGTTCGTGGCCATGCCGACGGCGATTCCGGACGCGCCGTTGACCAGCAGGTTCGGGTAGGCGGCGGGCAGGGTGACGGGCTCGCGCTCCTGGCCGTCGTAGTTGGCGGCGAAGTCGACGGTGTCCTCGTCGATCGACTCCGTCATCAGCGACGTGGCGTCGGCCATCTTGCACTCGGTGTAGCGCATCGCGGCCGGCGGGTCGTCGTTGCCGAGCGAGCCGAAGTTGCCGTGCCCGTCGACCAGCGGCAGCCGCATCGAGAAGGGCTGGGCCATGCGCACGAGGGCGTCGTAGATCGACTGGTCGCCGTGCGGGTGGAGCTTGCCCATGACCTCGCCGACGACGCGGGCGCACTTCACGTACCCGCGGTCGGGGCGCAGGCCCATCTCGTTCATCTGGTAGACGATGCGGCGGTGCACCGGCTTCATGCCGTCCCGGGCGTCCGGCAGGGCCCGGGAGTAGATCACCGAGTACGCGTACTCGAGGAAGGAGCCCTGCATTTCGTCGACGACGTCGATGTCGAGGATCTTCTCCTCGAAATCCTCCGGCGGCGGGGTCTTCGTGCTGCGGCGGGCCATCGCTGCGGCGCTCCTAACCAAGATCGGGGGGGTGTACGTGCTGGGGTGTGCGACGGGGTCGACGCGGACCATTGTGGCCCGAGGCACCGACAACGCCGACCCCGACCCTGGGGGTCCCCCCTGGACGGAGTCCTCGGGGGAGCCCGGGGACCGGGAACTTCTCCGCGCACCTGCGCGCTTGCATACAGTGGCAGATCGACAGTGAATCTCTGCATCGCGATCGAAGGGACCACATGCCCATGGGTCACACGGCCACAGCTCAGGCCGGCTCCGGCGGCCTGACAGCGACCGAGCACCGGCTGGCCAACGGCCTGCGCGTGGTGCTGTCCGAGGACCACCTCACCCCGGTCGCCGCCGTCTGCCTCTGGTACGACGTCGGCTCGCGCCACGAAGTCAAGGGGCGGACCGGTCTGGCTCACCTCTTCGAGCACCTGATGTTCCAGGGCTCGGCGAGCGTGAAGGGCAATGGACACTTCGAGCTGGTCCAGGGCGCCGGCGGCTCGCTGAACGGCACCACCAGCTTCGAGCGCACCAACTACTTCGAGACGATGCCGGCCCACCAGCTGGAGCTCGCCCTGTGGCTGGAGGCGGACCGCATGGGCTCGCTGCTCGCCGCCCTGGACGAGGAGTCCATGGAGAACCAGCGCGACGTCGTCAAGAACGAGCGCCGCCAGCGCTACGACAACGTCCCGTACGGCACGGCCTTCGAGCGCCTGACCGCCCTCGCCTACCCCGAGGGCCACCCGTACCACCACACCCCGATCGGCTCCATGGCCGACCTGGACGCCGCCTCCCTCGAGGACGCCCGGAACTTCTTCCGTACGTACTACGCGCCCAACAACGCCGTCCTGTCGGTCGTGGGCGACATCGACCCCGAGCGCACCCTCGCCTGGGTCGAGAAGTACTTCGGCAGCATCCCGTCGCACGACGGCAAGCAGCCGCCCCGCGACGGGACCCTCCCCGAGATCATGGGCGGGCAGCTGCGCGAGGAGATCGTCGAGGAGGTCCCGGCCCGCGCGCTGATGGCCGCCTACCGCCTGCCGCACGACGGCACCCGCGAGTGCGACGCCGCCGACGTGGCGCTGACGATCCTCGGCGGCGGCGAGTCCTCCCGCCTGCACAACCGCCTGGTCCGCCGCGACCAGAGCGCCGTCGCGGCCGGGTTCGGCCTGCTGCGCCTGGCCGGCGCGCCCTCCCTGGGCTGGCTGGACGTCAAGACTTCCAGCGGCGTCGAGGTGCCCGCCATCGAGGCGGCCGTCGACGAGGAGCTCGCCCGGTTCGCCGCCGAGGGCCCCACGGCCGACGAGATGGAGCGCGCGCAGGCGCAGCTCGAGCGCGAGTGGCTGGACCGGCTGGGCACGGTCGCCGGCCGCGCCGACGAACTGTGCCGCTTCGCGGTGCTGTTCGGCGACCCGCAGCTGGCGCTGACCGCCGTCCAGCGGGTCCTGGACGTCACGGCGGAGGAGGTGCAGGCCGTGGCCGCCGCCCGGCTGCGCCCCGACAACCGCGCGGTCCTGGTCTACGAGCCGCTGCCCGGCGCCGAAGAGAACGACGAGAGCGACGAGAACGAGGGGGCGGAGCAGTGAGCGACACCGCAGCCGTCACGATGACCTTCCACCCGCGGCCCCAGGCCGGCGAGGCCAAGCCCTGGGCCTTCCCCGCCCCCGAGCGCTCCACCCTCGGCAACGGGCTGACCCTGCTGCGCTGCCACCGCCCCGGCCAGCAGGTCGTCGCGGTCGAGGTCAACCTCGCGGCCCCGCTCGACGCCGAGCCCGAGGGCCTCGACGGCGTGGCCACGATCATGGCCCGCGCCCTGTCGGAGGGCACCGACAAGCACTCCGCCGAGGAGTTCGCCGCCGAGCTGGAGCGCTGCGGCGCCACCCTCGACGCCCACGCCGACCACCCCGGCCTGCGCGTCTCCCTGGAGGTGCCGGCCTCCCGCCTGCCGAAGGCGCTCGGGCTGCTCGCCGAGGCGCTGCGCGCCCCCGCCTTCGACGACGGCGAGGTCGCCCGGCTGGTGCGCAACCGGCTCGACGAGATCCCGCACGAGCAGGCCAACCCCCAGCGCCGGGCCGCCAAGGAGCTCTCGAAGGAGCTCTTCCCGGCGACGCTGCGCATGTCCCGCCCGCGCCAGGGCACGGAGGAGACGGTCGCCCGGATCGACTCCGCCGCCGTACGCGCCTTCTACGAGGCCCACGTACGCCCCGCCACCGCCACCGTGGTCGTCGTTGGCGACCTGACCGGCATCGACCTGGACGCGGTCCTCGCCGACACCCTGGGTGCCTGGACGGGGAACACCGCGGCCCCCCTGCCGGTGCCGCCGGTGACGGCCGACGACACGGGCCGCGTGATCATCGTGGACCGGCCCGGAGCCGTCCAGACGCAGCTGCTGATCGGCCGGATCGGCCCGGACCGGCACGACATCGTCTGGGCCCCGCAGGTCCTGGGCACGTACTGCCTGGGCGGCACCCTGACCTCCCGTCTGGACAAGGTGCTGCGCGAGGAGAAGGGCTACACCTACGGCGTGCGCGCCTTCGCCCAGGTGCTGCGCTCCACGGCCGACGGCAAGGGCGCCTCGATGCTCGCCATCAGCGGCTCGGTGGACACCCCCAACACCGGCCCGGCGCTGGAGGACCTGTGGCAGGTGCTGCGCACCCTGGCCGCAGAAGGCCTGACGGACGCCGAGCGCGACGTGGCGGTGCAGAACCTGGTGGGCGTGGCCCCGCTGAAGTTCGAGACGGCGGCCTCGGTCGCCGGGACCCTGGCCGACCAGGTGGAGCAGGAGCTGCCGGACGACTACCAGGCGCGGCTGTACGCGCGGCTGGCCGAAACGGGTACGGCGGAGGCCACTTCGGCGGTCGTGAGCGCCTTCCCGGTGGACCGGCTGGTCACCGTCCTCGTGGGCGACGCGGCGCAGATCGAGGAGCCGGTGCTGGCCCTCGGGATCGGTGAGGTCACGGTCGTCACCAACTGACCGGCGGCCGACGGGAAACGGACCTGCGGTCGGCCTGTTTCGAGGGGGCCCGGTGGAGCATCCACCGGGCCCCCTTTGTCCGTTTGGTGGCGTGGTTTCAGGTATGCGGTGTGGCGTACGCAACAAATCCGCTCGTCTGTTTGGCGATTGACTGATGATCCGCCTAGCGTCAGGCGTGCTGTCCGTCAGTTGTGCCAGCCGCACCCGCGGCACCGGGCAGCGATCGCCGAGTCCCCGTCAGGCGCGAGCCTGGGGAGCCGGGGACCCACATCAGTCCCTGGGGTGAATCGGACCGCCTCGCCAGAGGGGGGCCGTAGGAGACCTTCCTGCTCCGAACCCGTCAGCTAACCCGGTAGGCGAGAGGGAAGGAAAGGATCACCCCCGCCATGGCGTTTGGCAGTCGTGCAGCCGGTTCCGGTAAGCACCGTGGTTCGAGCCGCATCAGCCGCAAGACCGCCGGCTACGCCGGTATGGCCGCCCTCGCCACCACGGGCGTGGTCGGCACCCTGGCGGCCCCGGCCTTCGCCGCCGACTCCCACGGCGGCCCGTCCCTCGAGGACACCGGCGCCCTGAACACGATCGTCGTCGCCGACGGCCTCCAGGACGACATCCAGGTCCAGGCCGAGACCCAGCAGACCGCCGCCGAGTCCATCGCCGCCCAGGCGCAGGCCGAGGCCGACGCGAAGACGCGCGCCCAGGAGGCGAAGCGCATCGCCGAGGCCAAGGAGAAGGCCGAGCGCGAGGCCGCCGAGAAGGCCGCCGAGGAAGAGGCCCGCAAGCGCCTCAACACCTTCGTGGCCCCGATCGAAGGCTCCTACGTCAGCACCCAGTACGGCGCGGGCGGCGGCATGTGGTCCTCCGGCAGCCACACGGGCATCGACTTCCACGCCGACTCCGGCACCACCGTCCACGCCGTGGGCGCGGGCACGGTCGTCGAGGCCGGCTGGGGCGGCGCGTACGGCAACAACGTCGTGATCCGGCACAACGACGGCACGTACACCCAGTACGGCCACATGTCCTCGCTGAGCGTCTCCGTCGGCGAGACCGTCACCGCGGGCCAGCAGATCGGCCTGTCGGGCTCCACCGGCAACTCCAGCGGCCCGCACCTGCACTTCGAGGCCCGCACCGGCGCCACGTACGGCACGGACATCAACCCGCTGGCCTACCTGCGCGAGCACGGTGTCGGCATCTGACCCGACCCCCGACTTCCAGTGAAGAAGGCCCCGGCTCCCCGAGCCGGGGCCTTCTCCGTTCCCCCGGTCGCGTTCACCGCTCCGTAAGTTCCCTGTTCCGGATTTCCGGGCGTTCTCGGAAATTGTCGCCGGTTGTCATAGAGTCGCAGTGGCAGCACGGTGGATTCGGAACGGAAACCAGTGGAACCCAGCGGAGGTCCGGCCTTGCGTATTCCGGCGCACGCGGTATGCACAGCCATTCGGGACGATATCGTCTCCGGTTTCTTCGGGCCGGGCGGCCGGCTCACCGAGGAGGTGCTCGCCCGCCGGTACGGGGTCTCGCGGGTGCCGGTACGGGAGGCACTGCGCACGCTGGAGTCCGAAGGGTTCGTCACCACGCGGCGGCACGCGGGGGCCTGTGTCGCGGAGCCGGGCGAGCAGGAGGCCGCGGATCTGCTGGAGCTGCGGACGCTGCTGGAGCCGCTGGCGGCCGCCCGCGCGGCCCGGCGGCGGACCGAGGCGCACCTGAAGGTGCTGCGGGGCCTGGTGCGGCTGGGGCAGGAGCGGGCCAGGCGGGGGCAGGGGGAGGACCTGCGGGCGCTGGGGAGCTGGTTCCACGAGACCCTGGCGCAGGCGTCCGGCAGCCCGGGGCTGATCACGCTGCTCACGCAGACCCGGCACAAGATCGCCTGGCTGTACGAGGTGAGGGCGCCGGCCCGGCCGGTGGACTCCTGGGCGGACCACGGGGCGGTGGTGGACGCGGTGGCCCGCGGGGACGCCGAACGCGCCAGGGCGCTGACCGCGCTGCACGCGGAGCGGACGGCGGGGGCGTTCCGGCTCCGCGTGAGGGGTTTGCAACCTGCCGTAAACACGGGAGGCGGCCGGAATTAACGCGGGGCGCGTATAAAAAAGGCGGGTGTGGCGGAATTCCATTCCGGCGGGATTGACTGCGATTTCCGGTCGATTCCGGCTGCGGATGTTCCGGCGCGAGAGGCTTCCGGTTCCCGGGATTGCGCGGCGCGGTGCTTATCCCCGGCGGAAACGGACGAAGCCGCGGTCCCCGGGGTGGTGGGGCCGCGGCTTCGGTGAAGGGTCGGTCAGACCGTTTCGGGGAGTTCCTCCAGGCCCTCCGCCACCAGCTTCGCGAGCCGGTCCAGCGCGACCTCCGCGCCCTCGGCCTCGGACGCCAGGACGACCTCCTCGCCGCCCTGGGCGCCCAGACCCAGGACCGCCAGCATCGACGCGGCGTTGACGGGGTCGCCGCCCGCCTTCGCGATGGTCACGGGGACGCCGGAAGCGGTCGTCGCGCGGACGAAGATCGAGGCGGGACGAGCGTGCAGGCCCTCGGCCCAGCCGACGTTGACGCGGCGCTCTGCCATGGTGATGCCCTTCAGGTTCTCGCGGTTGTCTAGACCAGTCTCTCACGTCACCCGGAATGCTCGGACCGACCTTCGGCCCGGTCCCGCCGCCGTTCGGCCCTCCCGGCGGCGGCCTTCGCGGCCTCCTCAGCTTTGCACTGATTTGCCCCGGCGCGCCTCATTCCCGGCCGACGTGCCGTCCTGCCAACCGGACGTACCCGGCCACCTGGCCGGATCTTCCCCTTAGGCTGGCCCCATGACCACCGCGTCGGACCCCTCGTACCCGGCCCACTGGGAAGCGGACGTCGTGCTGCGCGACGGCGGCACCGCCCGGATCCGCCCCATCACGACCGAGGACGCGGGCCGCCTGGTCAGCTTCTACGAGCAGGTCTCGGACGAGTCGAAGTACTACCGCTTCTTCGCCCCCTACCCCCGTCTCTCCGACCGCGACGTGCACCGCTTCACGCACCACGACTACGTCGACCGCGTCGGCCTCGCCGCGACCATCGGCGACGAGTTCATCGGCACCGTCCGCTACGACCGCATCGGCCCCGACGGCCGCCCCGCCTCCGCCCCCGCCGACGAGGCCGAGGTGGCCTTCCTCGTCCAGGACGCCCACCAGGGCCGCGGGGTCGCCTCCGCCCTGCTCGAACACATCGGAGCCGTGGCGCGGGAGCGCGGCATCCGCCGCTTCGCGGCCGAGGTGCTGCCGGCCAACACCAAGATGATCAAGGTGTTCACGGACGCCGGCTACCAGCAGAAGCGCAGCTTCGAGGACGGCTCCGTCCACCTCACCCTCGACCTCGAACCCACCGCCGAGTCCCTCGCCGTCCAGCGCGCCCGCGAACAGCGCGCCGAGGCCCGTTCCGTCCAGCGGCTGCTGGCCCCCGGCTCGGTCGCGGTGATCGGCGTCAGCCGCTCCGGCTCCGGCGTGGGCGCCGCCGCCCTGCGCAACCTGCGCGACGGCGGCTTCCACGGACACCTCTACGCCGTCAACGAGGCCCGGGCGCCGGGCATGGAGGGCGACCTGCTGGACGGGGTGCGGGCCTACCGCACCGTCGCCGACATCGGGGCCCCCGTGGACCTCGCCGTGATCGCCGTCCCCGCCCAGCGGGTCCCGGACGCCGTCGCCGCCTGCGGGGAGCACGGGGTACAGGGGCTGGTGGTGCTGTCGGCCGGGTACGGGGAGAGCGGCCCGGAAGGCCTGGACCGCCAGCGCGAACTGGTGCGGCAGGCGCGCTCGTACGGGATGCGGCTCATCGGGCCCAACGCCTTCGGGGTGATCAACACCGCGGCGGACGTGGAAATGAACGCCTCCCTCGCGCCCGCCCCCGCCACCGCCCGCGGCCGGATCGGGCTGTTCACGCAGTCCGGGGC
>NZ_JZWV01000523.1 GCF_000966975.1 Streptomyces katrae
CCGGGACATCCCCTGCGGCGACGCCACCGGCGGGGCCGGTCCCGGCGGCCCGCGCGCCGCCCGAGGCGGCCGCGGGTCGGGCGGCCGGGATGCGGCGGGCGCCCGGGACTCCGTGGGTGCTGAGCCAGGCCGGGTCCGCCCGCGGGAGCAGGCCCGTGTCCAGTTGGTCCCAGGAGGCCAGGCAGCCCGAGCCCAGGAAGTGCTGATTGCCGAGGGACTCGCGGATGCCGAGGTCGGTGAGGACGGCGGTGGGGATGCCCCGGTGGAGGGACTCCAGGGCGGCGGTGGAGGAGACCGTGACGAGCAGGCCGGTGGTGTCCAGGACCTCGCCCATGTGGCCGTAGACCAGCCGGCAGTTGGGCGGCAGGCCGCCCGGGAGGCGTTCGGCCAGGCGTTGGTAGGGGTGCTCCTCCAGGTGGGTGGTGTGCTCCCCCGGCCGGCTGCGCAGTTTGACCAGCACCTCGCGGTCCGGGTGCAGCCGGGCGTGCCCGGCGGCGCGGCCCAGCAGGTAGGCGCGGTCGGCGCGGCTCTCGGGCACGGAGGGCTGCACCGCGAAGACCACCCGGTGCGTGCGGGTCCCGGCGGGCTCGTACGGGGCCCCGGCGAGGAAGGGCAGGGCGGTCTCGGTGACGGCGCCGGGGTCGGCGCCCGCCCCCTCGTACACGGCGCGGAAGCGCTCCGCGTCATGGCGGGAGTTGGCGAGGACCAGGTCAGCGCCGTGCCGCAGCAGCAGCCCGTCGGCGAGCTTCTCGTAGACCACGCCCACGTACCCGGTGACGAACACGGGCCGCGCCGACGGCTCCGGCCACAGGGCGCGCGCGCCGTGCAGGACGGCCTGGACGGCGCCGCCGACGAGGGCGAGGACGACCACGTCGTGGCGTTCGCGCCCGAGCTCCGCGAGGAACTCCGCGCAGGTCACCTCCACCGGCGCGGCGTCGGCCCCCACTCCCGCCTCGCCGAGCTGGCGGGCGGTGGGGGTGGCGCGGCCGCGCAGGAGGTATCCGGTGATCCGGTGGCCCGGGGAGCCGTCGGAGGGGGCGAGGCGGCGGGCCGTGTGGGCGCCCCATTTCCATCGCGTGTCGGAATCGGCGAGTACGGCGATCCGCTGATCGGCCCGGCTTCTGCTGAGTGGCACTGGCACCCGGCAGAAGCTATTCCGCATTTCCGGTGGTCGGCCCAACGAGCGCACAACGCCGGGTTAACAACCCGTCGACGAAATGCGAAAGCGCCCTGGTTAACGCGACCGCCCCGCGTCGTTCACATGGAATACGCATCGGAGCCACGGTGAATGCCGGGCCGCGCCCTAAGGTCTCCCGGGTGCTCAAGCTCTCTGTGGTCGTGCCGTTCTACAACGTGCAGACATACGCCCCGGACGCCCTGCGGAGTCTCGAACTCAACGCCCGCGAGGATTTCGAGTTCCTGCTGGTCGACGACCGTTCCACGGACGGGACGCCCGGGCTGCTGGAGCGGGCCGCCGCGGCCCTGCCGGGGGCGGTGCTGCTCAGACGGGAGCGCAACGGCGGGCTGGCGACGGCCCGCAACACCGGGCTGGACGCGGCGCGCGGGCGCTACATCGCCTTCCTGGACGGCGACGACTGGCTGGCCCCGGGCCACCTGGCCCGCACCCTGGCCGCCATCGAGGCCCTGAACTGCGATTTCGTCCGGACCGACCATGTGCAGGTGACGGGCCGGGAGCGGGTCGTGCAGCGGGTGCCGTACGGGCCGGAGTCGGTGGTGGCCGATCCGCGCGCCGGGATCCTGCCGGCCTCGCGGGCCACCGCGGTGGACTATCCGTACGCCTGGGCCGGGATGTACCACCGTCGGCTGCTGGACCGGGGGCTGCTGCACTTCACCGACGGGCTGCGGACGGCGGAGGACCGGCCGTGGATCTGGCGGCTGCACCGGGAGGCGGAGTCGTTCGCCACGGTCGGCCTGCCGGGGGTCTTCTACCGGCGGGGAATTTCCACCTCGTTGACGCAGATCGGGGACGAGCGTCAGCTCGATTTCATCCGCGCATTCGACCAGGTCCTCTCGGACACGGCCGCCGACCGGGAATCCGAACTCCTGATCCCCAAAGCCGTCCGAACGTATTGCGCAATTATCGCGCACCACATCGGCTCGATCGAAAGGTTCGAACCGGCCGTGGCGAAAAAACTCCGGTCGATGAGCGCGGACGCGCTCGCCCGCATGCCGCGCGCCGCGCTGGAGCGGGCCCTGGACACGATGGACTCCGAGCGTTCCGCCCTGCTGCGCAGGCTGCGCCGCCGGAGCGCCTCCGTCACGGCCTCCGGGGCGTCCGCGTGAACGTGACGCAGGTCTTCCTCGCCTCCACCCTCTACGGCACGGCCACCCTCGCCGCCGCCCTCGACGCCGGCTGCCTCCCGCCGGCCGGCCGGCGGATCCTGCTGACCAGCAACCACTCCCCGGCCCCCGAGGTCACCCCGGGCCTGGACTCGATGCCGGGTTTCGCCGCGCTGCGCACCCGCTTCGACGAGGTGCTCGACTGGAACGCGGTCGTCGCCCCGCAGCACCCCAGCGCCTGGGCGCCCCGCCCGGAGGACGTCCCGCTGTGGGAGCGGCAGCTGCGGCGGCTGTGGGGGCTGGGCCGGGACCGGGTCGAGCTGGTCGTGGAGTCGCTGCAGGTACCGCCCGCGCAGAGCCTGTGCCGGCTGTTCCCGGGCGCCGCGATCGACGTCTACGCCGACGGGCTCATGTCGTACGGGCCCACCCGCTTCCGGATCGACCCGCAGATCGGGATGCGGGTGCGGCGGGTGCTGCACCTGGACCTGGTGCCGGGGCTGGAACCGCTGCTGCTGACGGAGTTCGGGGTGCGGGGGGAACTGGTCCCGGCGCCGGCCGTGCTGAAGGTCCTCACCGAGCTGGCGGACCTGGCGGAGCCGCTCGGACCCTCCACCGGGGAGGGGGCCGGGGACGGGTCCGGGGAGGAGCCGCCCGCCCTGCTGCTGGGGCAGTACCTGTCCGCGCTGGATCTGATGTCCCCGGACGAGGAGGAGGAGCTGCACGCCGCGATGGTGCGCGGCGCCTACGAGTGGGGCCACCGGGACCTGGTGTTCAAACCGCACCCGAGCGCCCCCGGGGCGTACGCGCGACGGGCCGTGGCGGAGGCCGGCCGGCTGGGGGTGCGGCTGCGGGTGCTGGACGCGCCGGTGCTGGCCGAGACCCTGTACCAGCGGCTGCGCCCGGCGCTGGTGGTGGGCTGCTTCTCGACCGGGCTGCTGACGGCCCGGGCGCTGTACGGGATCCCGGTGGCGCGGACCGGTACGGGGGCCGTGCTGGGGCGGCTGGCCCCGTACCAGAACAGCAACCGGATCCCGCTGACCCTGGTGGACGCGCTGGTACCCGAC
>NZ_JZWV01000524.1 GCF_000966975.1 Streptomyces katrae
GCGCTGGTCCCCGACCTGGACGGGCCGCCGCAGGATCCGCCGGCCGACCTGCCGGGGCTGGTGGCGGCGGTGGGCTTCACGATGCAGCCCCGGATCCTGCCGGACCGCCGCGCCGCGGCCGAGGCCTACCTGGCCCGGTACCTGGACCCGTACACCCGGCGCTACTTCGGGCGCCGCCGGCTGACCGCGCTGGGGCTGCCGGGCGGGATCCCGCGGCGGCTGGCGTTCCTGCCGCGCCACCGCGCCGTGCGGCGGGCGGCGCACCGGCTCCGCCGGCGACTGGGCCGGCTCGGCGCGTAGGAGGTGTTGCAATACCCCCTACGCCTGAGGGATCAGCTGACGGCGAGCTTGGCGGCGAAGCCGAGGAAGATCACGCCCGCCGCCGAGGTCGCCCCGGCCGACAGCCGCTTGCGGCGCCGGAAGGCGGCCGACAGACGGGTGCCGGCGAATATCAGGGTGGACAGGTAGAGGAAGCTGACCAGCTGGGAGACCGTCCCGAGCAGCAGGAACGACAGCGCCGGGTGGGCGTACCCGGGGTCGACGAACTGCACGAAGAACGACAGCAGGAACAGGATGGCCTTCGGGTTGAGCAGGCTGACCAGCAGCGCCCGCCGGTACGGCCGCTCGGCCGCGCCCGCCGGCTCCGCGCCCGCCGCGTCCGGCTCCTCCTCACGCGTCCGCCGCGCCCGCCACATGACGGCGGCGGCCCGCATCATGCCCACGGCCAGCCAGCCCAGGTAGCCGGCGCCGAGCACCTTGACCACGGTGAACAGCACCGGGCTCGCCTGGAGCAGCGCCCCCGCGCCGACGGCCGTGAGCACCATGAGCACGGTGTCCCCGGTGAACACGCCGCAGGCGGCCTTGTAGCCCTCCTTCACCCCGCGCCGCGAGGCGACGGACAGGACGTAGAGGGAGTTCGGCCCCGGCAGCAGAACGATCAGCACCACCGCGGCGAGATAAGTAGGAAGATCTGTCACACCCAGCATGAGCAGGAGTGTCCCATAGGTACGCACCTGTCACGCCAGTGAGTTTCACGACCCGAGACCGGCGGGCTCGTACGTCCCCCAGACCTCCCTCAGCACCCCGCAGACCTCGCCCACCGTGGCCCGCGCCCGCAGCGCCTCCCTCATCGGGTGCAGCACGTTCTCCTCCGTCCCGGCGGCCACCTCCCGCAGCTCCTCCAGCGTGCTCCGCACCACCTCCGCGTCCCGCCCCGCCCGCAGCCGGGCCAGCGCCTCGCACTGGCGGGCCTCCACCGCCGGGTCGACGCGCAGCGGCTCGTACGGCTCCTCCCGCTCCAGCGCGAAGCGGTTGACCCCGACCACGACGCGCGCCCCGGCCTCCTGCTCCCGTGCGATCCGGTAGGCGTTGGCCTCGATCTCCCCCTTCTGGAAGCCGGCCTCGATCGCCGCGACCGCCCCGCCGAGGTCCTCGACCCGCCGCATCAGCGCCAGGGCCGCCTCCTCCACCTCGTCCGTCATCCGCTCCACGGCGTAGGACCCGGCGAAGGGGTCCGCCGTGTGCGGGACGTCCGTCTCGTACGCCAGCACCTGCTGGGTCCGCAGCGCCAGCCGGGCCGCCTTCTCCGTCGGCAGCGCGATGGCCTCGTCGAAGGAGTTGGTGTGCAGCGACTGCGTCCCGCCGAGGACCGCGGCCAGCGCCTGCACGCCCACCCGCACGAGGTTCAGCTCGGGCTGCTGCGCCGTCAGCTGGACCCCGGCGGTCTGGGTGTGGAAGCGCAGCATCAGCGACTTGGGGTCCTTGGCCCCGAACTCCTCGCGCATGACGCGGGCCCAGATCCTGCGGGCCGCCCGGAACTTGGCCACCTCCTCCAGGAGGGTGGTGCGGGCGACGAAGAAGAAGGACAGGCGGGGGGCGAACTCGTCGACGGCCATCCCGGCGGCGAGCGCGGTCCGCACGTACGCGATGGCGTCGGCGAGGGTGAAGGCGATCTCCTGCACGGGCGAGGCCCCCGCCTCGGCCATGTGGTAGCCGGATACGGAGATGGTGTTCCACTTGGGCATCTCGGCGCGGCAGTAGCGGAAGGTATCGGCGGTCAGCCGCAGGGAGGGGCCGGGCGGGAAGATGTACGTCCCCCGGGCGATGTACTCCTTGAGGACGTCGTTCTGGATCGTGCCCGTCAGCCGGCAGCCCGCGATGCCCTGTTCCTCCGCGACCAGCTGGTACATCAGGAGCAGCAGGGCGGCCGGGGCGTTGATCGTCATCGAGGTGGAGACCCGGTCGAGGGGGATGCCGTCGAGGAGCGCCCGCATGTCCTCGACGGAGTCGACGGCGACACCGACCTTGCCGACCTCCCCGGCGGCGAGGGGGGCGTCGGAGTCGTGGCCCATCTGGGTGGGCAGGTCGAAGGCCACGGAAAGGCCGGTCCCGCCGCCCTCGATGAGGCGCCGGTAGCGGGCGTTGGACTCGGCGGCCGTGCCGAAGCCGGCGTACTGGCGCATGGTCCAGGGGCGGGCCGCGTACATCGTGGGATGGATGCCGCGGGTGTACGGGTACTCCCCCGGCGCCCCGAGGCTGTCCACTGGGTCCCAGCCCGCCAGGGCCTCGGGTCCGTAGACCGGGTCGATCGGGATTCCGCTCTCGGTGCGGGCAGTGGGACGGACCATGCCGTGGACCTCCGTGTCCTTGGAGCCGACCGGCCTGGGGCTGGTACAACCGTGCCCGCGACGACCGCTGGTCACAATGCCGCAACATCGCGGGTTCGTCCGCAACTGTCCACGCCCGCGAGGCATCACCTAGGTACACGACGATGAATCCGGGGGAACCGCGATGCACCGACAGAGAGCCATCATCCGTACGCTCGGCCTCGCCACCGCCGTCGCCTTCGCCGCGACCGCATGCGGTCCGCAGCATTCCGGTTCCGCTCCGGCCGCGCCGTCCGCGCCGGTGGCCTCCCCCTCCGCGTCCGCGTCCAGGCAGGACGACAAGCCGGGGACGGCCTCGCCGTCGCCGTCCGAGTCCTCGTCCCCGTCGGCCTCGGCCTCCGCCTCGCCTTCGCAGTCCGAGGCGCCCGCCGTGAAGCCGGTCATGGCCAACGGCGACGAGAACGACCAGGTCCGCGAGCTCCAGGCCCGGCTGCGCCAGCTGAAGCTGATGTCCTCGGCGCCCACCGGGTTCTACGGCTCGAAGACGACCGCCGCGGTCAAGTCCTTCCAGTCGCAGCACGGGCTCGGTGCCACCGGTGCGGTGGACGAGGCCACCTGGCAGAAGATCCAGGGCCTCAGCAGGAAGCCGACGGAGGAGGAGCTGCGTCCGCCGACCACCAACGAGGTCGCCGCCCCGGACCCGCGCTGCATGCAGGGCCGGGTGATGTGCATCAGCAAGGAGAGCCGGACCCTCGCCTGGATGATCGACGGCAAGGTGGTCTCGTCCATGGACGTGCGCTTCGGCTCGGAGAACACGCCCACCCGCGAGGGCCTGTTCCAGGTGGAGTGGAAGGCGAAGGACTGGACGTCGACGATCTACCACACGCCGATGCCGTACTCGATGTTCTTCAGTCAGGGCCAGGCGGTGCACTACTCGGCCGACTTCGCGGCCCGCGGCTACGCCGGCGCCTCGCACGGCTGCGTGAACGTCCGGGACAAGGCCAAGCTGTCGGCGCTGTTCGACCAGGTGAAGGTCGGCGACAAGGTCGTCGTCTACTGGTGACGGTGATCTCACGGCTCCGGCCGTTCGGTCGGCCGACCGGCCGGAGCCGTGGGAGAGGAAGGGGCGCGGGCAGGGCCGGGGGAACGTGCCCCGCCCGCGCCGGGTGCGCAGAGCCCAGAGGTACGGGGGGAACCCCGGCTCTCGCGCGGCCGATGACCAGTCGGCTCGTTCTGTACTGCGCCGGGGGGTCGAAAAGTGTTACTGCCCTCCGCGCAGACTTTCGGAGAAGCGTTTCCGCACGCTGTTCCGGGGGTCTGTCAGCGGGTGCGGAAGCCCAGCGGGCCGGCCGGGCTGAGGACCGGCGAGGGCACGACGACGCCGCCGCCCTGGTCGGCGGTGCCGCTCTGCGGGGTGCCCGAGCGCGGCGCGTCCAGCAGGGTCGCGCAGAAGCGCGGGACCTTCGCGAGGCCGCCGGCGATCTTGGCGAGGTGCTGCTCGCGGTCCTCGGCCAGCCTGTTCGCGAGGTGGTCCCGGCACAGGGTCTCGGGGCGGTCCTGGTCCTCCCCGCCGCGGTCCTTGCCGCCGGTGTCTCCGCCGCCCTGGGTGCCGCCGTTCTTGTCGGTGAACGTGTTGCGGGTGCCGCCGTCCGTGCCCGCCGCGCCGCCTCCCGTACCGGGGGTCGTCACCGCGCCGGGCGGCAGCGACAGGCTCGGGGCGGAGTCCAGCGGGGTGCGGGCCCGGCCGTCCGGCGGCAGGGAGATGCCGGGGGAGAGGGAGGCGAGGCCGTCACCGCCCTCCGGGGTGGGCCGCAGCTGCGGTAGGGGGGTGGGGCCGGCCGTCTCCCCGGCGGGCGTCCGGTCCGAGTCGGCGCTGACCGAGACCGCGGGCGCGGGGCCCGCCGTGAGGTGCACGGCCCGGTCCAGCAGGCCGGTGCCGGCGACGGCGGCGATCCCGCCGACCGCGACGCCGGCCAGCGCGGCCGCCAGG
>NZ_JZWV01000525.1 GCF_000966975.1 Streptomyces katrae
GGTCGCGTGCGCCGCGCGGAACGCGGCGAGGGCCGCGGCCTCGCCGGGCAGCTCGCGGTCCGCGGAGGGCGGGGTCAGGGCGTCGAGGGCGGCGCGCAGCCTGGCGGCTTCGGCCCGGGCGCGGGGGTCGGCTCCGGGTCCGGCCGGACCGGCGGCCCGTCCGCGCAGCAGCTCTTCCGCCGTGGCTCCGTCCAGCCACGCCTTGTGCTCGTCGGCCATCACATGTCCTTCTGCGTCCGCCAACGTGAATGCGTCACACCGGTTTGTTCGACGAGGTCCTTCGCCCGTGCCCGCTGCGCCGGTACGGCGTCGAGGTCCCGGTCCCGCGCCGGGTCTCCGGCATTATGGCCGACCCTCGTCCGCGCGTCGGCCCCGCCCGTGGGTCCGGAGTCGGCGTTCAGGAGCTCGGCGAGCTTCTTCAGCCCCCGGTGGGCGGCCGTGCGGACCGCGCCGGGGCGCTTGCCCAGGGTCTCGGCCGCGCTCTTGGCGTCGAGGCCGACGACCACCCGCAGGACGACGGCCTCGGCCTGGTCCTGGGGGAGCTGGGCGATCAGCGCCATGGTGCGGCCCGTGGACAGGGCCTCCATGGCCTCGCCGTAGGTGTCGGAGTCCGCGGCCCGGCCCGTCAGCTCGGTCTCGTCACCGCCGACGGCGGGCCGGCGGCCGCGCATGCGCGGGCCGGCGGCTGCGCATGCGGATGTGGTCGAGGGCCCGGTTGCGGGCGATGCGGGCCGCCCAGCCGCGGAAGCGGTCGGCGTCCCCGGTGAAGGAGGCGAGGTCGCGGGCGATCTGCAGCCAGGCCTCGGAGGTCACGTCCTCGGCGTCGCCGTCGCCGACGAGCGTCCGTACGTATCCGAGCAGGCGCGGGTGCACGGCGCGGTACACAGTCCGGAACGCGCTCTCGTCGCCGTCCTGTGCCGCGAGCACCGCGGCGGTCAGCTCCGCGTCGTCCCCCAGCAAAGTCCCCAACCCGTTCGACGTCCTGTACGTGTGGCGCAAATCCGCACGTTACGGCTTTCACGCACCTCTCGTCCACGCGTTGTACAACCAGCAACCAAACCTGCGCGGAGCGAGGTGTGACAGAAAACGCACTCCGGACGCTGACACAGATACGGGCTTGTCGCACGAGCCCGTGACGGATGGCGGCCGGGGCCTCTCCTGTGGGGGGTGGCGGCCTCGGTCGCCCTCCCCTCTCTTCGGCCGGTTCAATCCGGCCCGGGTGTCATCCTTTCGGCTCACTTCCGGGTGAAATCCCCTTATGCATACGCCACCGCCTCTCCGAGATCGCTAGCGTGGCGGTACACCCGCGCCGCGCCCCGAGGAGAACTCCGCTGTCCAGCCCCCTTCCGGCACAGGTCCGCGGCCCGGTCTCCGCCCCGGGCACCGGGCTGGCGCGGTTCAACTCGCTGCCGCCCGAGCACGCCCGGACGGCCCTGCT
>NZ_JZWV01000526.1 GCF_000966975.1 Streptomyces katrae
CCCGGACGGCCCTGCTGCGCTGCTGCGGCAGCGGCCGCTGGGCCCAGCGGGTGGCCGACCACCGCCCCTACCCGGACGCCGCGTCCCTGCTGGCGGCGGCCGACGAGGCGGCGTACGACATGTCCCAGGGCGACCTCACCGAGGCACTGGCCCGGGAGTCCTCGGCCGAGCTGGGCCACGGGGCGCCCTACGCGGCACTGGTGGCGCTGGACGCGGCCCGGGCCGAGTACGAGCGCACCTTCGGGCACGCCTTCGTGATCTGCCTGGACGGCCATCCGCCCGAGGAGCAGATAAGCCAGCTGCTGGCCGCCATCCGCCGGAGGATGGCTCACGAGATCGACGAGGAGCGCTCGATCGCCGCCGACGAACTGCGGCTGGTCGCCCGCTCCCGGCTGCTGTGTCTGCTCGACCGGCTCGCGGGCGTGCACCGGGAAGGTCCCGGTGACGGGCTTTCGGCGGCCGATTTCGGACTGTTTGCCCCTGTGGGATAGGCCGTCCGTGCCTGTTTGATCACACCAGTGGACCCCGCGCGAGGGAACCGACGAAGCGTCGCTACGATGTCCGGGGCCGGTGGACCGTACCCGGCCGGGCCCGACCGACAAAGAAGCCGGCTGGCCCCCGCCCCGCTTCCGGAGGGTTTTCCGTGCCGGCTGGAACGTTGTACCGCGGCCGGGAAGGAATGTGGTCCTGGGTGGCTCATCGAGTCACCGGCGTCCTCATTTTCTTCTTCCTGTTCGTACACGTCCTCGACACCGCACTCGTCCGCGTCTCCCCTGAGGCGTACGACGATGTCGTGGCTACCTACAAGACTCCGATCGTCGCGCTGCTGGAGTACGGCCTCGTCGCCGCAATCCTGTTCCACGCGCTCAACGGTCTCCGTGTCATCGCCGTGGACTTCTGGTCCAAGGGCCCCCGCTACCAGAAGCAGATGCTCTGGAGTGTCGTGGGCATCTGGATCGTGCTGATGGCCGGGGCCGTGTACCCCGTCCTCGGCCACGCCTACCGCGTTCTGTTCGGGGAGTGACACGCATGTCTTCTGACACTTCTTCCGCCCAGGCGATCGGCTCCGTCGAGGGGGTCTCCCTCTACGACGCCGACAACCCGGCGCCCTACATCGAGGCCCCGCGCAAGCGGACCGGCAAGACGCCGCGCTCGACCCGCGGCAACTTCGAGATGGCCGCGTGGCTCTTCATGCGCCTCTCGGGCATCGTGCTGGTCGTCCTGGTCATCGGCCACCTGCTGATCCAGCTCGTGCTGGACGGCGGCGTGTCGAAGGTCGGCTTCGCCTTCGTCGCCGGCCGCTGGGCCTCCCCGTTCTGGCAGGTCTGGGACCTGCTGATGCTGTGGCTGGCCATGCTGCACGGCGCCAACGGCCTGCGTACCGTGATCAACGACTACGCGGAGCGCGCCAACACGCGGCTGTGGCTGAAGGGCCTGCTCTACACCGCCACGGTGTTCACCATCCTTCTGGGCACGCTGGTGATCTTCACCTTCGACCCGAACATCCGCTAGGCAACGGGGCTGAGGCGAAACAGATGAAGATCCACAAGTACGACACCGTCATCGTCGGCGCCGGTGGCGCGGGCATGCGCGCCGCCATCGAGGCGACGAAGCGCAGCCGCACCGCCGTGCTGACGAAGCTCTACCCCACCCGCTCCCACACGGGCGCCGCGCAGGGCGGCATGGCCGCCGCGCTGGCCAACGTGGAGGACGACAACTGGGAGTGGCACACCTTCGACACGGTCAAGGGCGGTGACTACCTGGTCGACCAGGACGCCGCCGAGATCCTGGCGAAGGAGGCCATCGACGCGGTCCTCGACCTCGAGAAGATGGGCCTGCCGTTCAACCGCACCCCGGACGGCACCATCGACCAGCGCCGCTTCGGCGGTCACTCCCGCAACCACGGCGAGGCGCCGGTCCGCCGGTCCTGCTACGCCGCGGACCGCACCGGCCACATGATCCTCCAGACGCTGTACCAGAACTGCGTCAAGGAGGGCGTGGAGTTCTTCAACGAGTTCTACGTCCTGGACCAGCTGCTGGTCGAGGTCGACGGCGTGAAGAAGTCCGCGGGTGTGGTCGCGTACGAGCTCGCCACCGGTGAGATCCACGTCTTCCAGGCCAAGGCGGTCATCTACGCCTCCGGCGGCACCGGCAAGTTCTTCAAGGTGACCTCCAACGCGCACACCCTGACGGGTGACGGCCAGGCGGCCTGCTACCGTCGTGGCCTGCCGCTGGAGGACATGGAGTTCTTCCAGTTCCACCCGACGGGCATCTGGCGCATGGGCATCCTGCTGACGGAGGGCGCCCGTGGTGAGGGCGGCATCCTCCGCAACAAGGACGGCGAGCGCTTCATGGAGAAGTACGCGCCGGTCATGAAGGACCTCGCGTCCCGTGACGTCGTCTCGCGCTCCATCTACACCGAGATCCGTGAGGGCCGCGGCTGCGGTCCGGCCGGTGACCACGTGTACCTGGACCTGACGCACCTCCCGCCGGAGCAGCTGGACGCGAAGCTCCCGGACATCACGGAGTTCGCGCGCACCTACCTCGGCATCGAGCCCTACACGGACCCGATCCCGATCCAGCCCACCGCGCACTACGCCATGGGCGGCATCCCGACCAACGTCGAGGGTGAGGTCCTGGCGGACAACACCACCGTCGTCCCCGGCCTGTACGCGGCCGGCGAGGTCGCGTGCGTGTCGGTGCACGGCGCCAACCGCCTGGGCACCAACTCGCTGCTCGACATCAACGTCTTCGGCAAGCGCTCCGGCATCGCCGCGGCCAAGTACGCCGCCGAGAACGACTACGTCGAGCTGCCGGAGAACCCGGCGCAGCAGGTCGCCGACCTGGTCGAGCACCTGCGCAACTCCACGGGCACGGAGCGGGTCGCCGACCTGCGCCTGGAGCTCCAGGAGACGATGGACGCGAACGTGATGGTGTTCCGCACGGAGCAGACCATCAAGACCGCGGTCGAGAAGATCGCGGAGCTGCGCGAGCGCTACAAGAACGTGTCCGTCCAGGACAAGGGCAAGCGGTTCAACACGGACCTGCTGGAGGCCATCGAGCTGGGCAACCTGCTCGACCTGGCCGAGGTCATGGCCGTTTCCGCCCTGGCGCGCAAGGAGTCCCGCGGCGGTCACTACCGCGAGGACTACCCGAACCGCGACGACGTCAACTTCATGCGCCACACCATGGCGTACCGCGAGGTCGGCGCCGACGGCAAGGACTCCGTCCGCCTGGACTACAAGCCCGTCGTCGTCACCCGCTACCAGCCGATGGAGCGTAAGTACTGATGGCCACCCCGACCCTGGACAAGATGGAGGCGGCGGCCGCCGCCTCGCCGTACATCACGGTCACCTTCCGGATCCGCCGCTACAACCCCGAGGTCTCGGCCGAGGCGGAGTGGCAGGACTTCCAGATCGAGATCGACCCGAAGGAGCGCGTGCTCGACGGTCTCCACAAGATCAAGTGGGACCTCGACGGCACGCTGACCTTCCGCCGCTCCTGCGCGCACGGCATCTGCGGCTCCGACGCGATGCGGATCAACGGCAAGAACAGGCTCGCCTGCAAGACGCTGATCAAGGACATCAACCCGGAGAAGCCCATCACGGTCGAGGCCATCAAGGGCCTCACGGTGATGAAGGACCTCGTGGTCGACATGGAGCCCTTCTTCCAGGCGTACCGGGACGTCATGCCGTTCCTGGTCACCAAGGGCAACGAGCCGACCCGTGAGCGCCTGCAGTCCGCCGAGGACCGCGAGCGCTTCGACGACACCACCAAGTGCATCCTGTGCGCCGCGTGCACGTCCTCGTGCCCGGTGTTCTGGAACGACGGCCAGTACTTCGGCCCGGCGGCGATCGTCAACGCCCACCGCTTCATCTTCGACTCGCGTGACGAGGCCGGCGAGCAGCGGCTGGAGATCCTGAACGACAAGGACGGCGTGTGGCGCTGCCGCACGACCTTCAACTGCACCGACGCGTGCCCCCGCGGCATCGAGGTCACGAAGGCGATCCAGGAAGTCAAGCGTGCCCTGATCACGCGTCGCTTCTGACCGGTCCGGTCCACGCCCGCGGCCCGTACCCCTTCCCGGGGTGCGGGCCGCGGGCGTTTCCTCCGGTGTCACCCCCTCGGACCTTCCGGCGCGCCGGGGCGGGCGGGCGCGGCTAGCCTCCGGAGCGGGAGGGGTTCCGCTCCGAGCCAGGGAGGCACCCGTGCGCCGTCGTCGTGTGAAGCCCGCGCTGCTGGTGCTCCCGCTGATGCTCGGGGCCTCCCTGCTGTCCGGGTGCGGCTCGACGCCGGCGGCGGGTGACGAGGCGGACTGTCCTGCCGGTCAGGTCTCCCGGGGCGGTGTCTGCCTGCCGCGGGACGCGGCCGCCTTCGCCCGGGCGCAGGTCCAGGGGTCGCTGACGAAGTCCAAGCTGACCGCGTCCATGGCCGAGGTGTGGACCGGCGGCGAGCGGGTCGCCTCCGTCGCGGCCGGGGAGTCCATGACCGGGATCCCCGCCACCCCGGACATGCGGTTCCGCAACGGGGCCGTCGCGATCCCGTACCTGACGACCGCGCTGCTCAAGCTGGTGGACGAGGGGCGGGTGTCCCTCGACGACAGCATCTCCCGCTGGCGGCCCGACCTGCCGCACGCGGACGCGATCACGCTGCGGATGCTGGCCTCCACCACCTCCGGCTACGCCGATTACGTCCGGGACCCGAAGTTCATCGCCACCCTGTACGCGAACCCGTTCCGGCAGTGGACGCCGCAGGAGCTCGTGAAGATGTCCGTGGACCGGCCGCTGGTGCGGGAGCCCGGCTCGGGCTTCGCGTACTCGCACGCCAACTGGCAGATCCTGGGCGACGTCATCGCCCGGGTCCGGGACAGACCGCTGGGCGAGGTGATGCGCGAGGAGATCATCGAACCGCTGGGGCTGACGGGGACCTCGAACCCGTCCACCGCCGAGATCCCCGCCCCGGTCCTGCACGCCTTCGACAACGAGCGCAAGGTGTTCGAGGACTCCACGTACTGGGACCCATCCTGGACGATCGCGCCGGGGGCGGTGATGACGTCCACGATGGCGGACATGGCGAAGTCCTTCGCGGCGATCGGCGAGGGCAGGCTGCTGACCCCCGAGTCCCACAAGGCGCAGCTCACACCGGTCGCGACGGTCGAGCCGGGCACCTCCTACGCCCTGGGGCTGGTCGTACGGAACGGCTGGATCCTGCAGAACCCGTCCTTCGCCGGGTACGCGGCGACCGTGGCCTACCTGCCGGCGAAGAAGCTCGCGATCGCGACCGTGACCACCCAGGGCAAGGGCAGCACCGTCCAGAACGCGAGCACGGACGTGCTCGTGGCGCTGGCGAACCACCTCGCGCCCGACCACCCGCTGACGCTCCGCCGGTCGGGGTGAGGCTCCCCCGCGCCAAAGGCTTGAACGTGTTCAAAAGAAGGTCTACAGTCGGAGACATCAGCAGTTGAACATGTTCAAGGAGGCTGGGGCAATGGACCTCACCGTGGTCGCGTACGTCATCTACCTGGTCATCAGCATCGGGCTCACCGTCTGGGTGGCCCGCACCCTCAGCCGCAACGGGCGGATCTTCATCGCCGACGTGCTGCAGGGCAACGAGAAGCTCGCCGAAGCCGTCAACCACCTCCTGGTGGTCGGGTTCTACCTCGTGAACATCGGCTTCGTGACCCTCTACCTGCGCTCGGCGGACACGATCCTGGAGGCGCGGGGGCTCTTCGAGGCCCTGTCGGTGAAGCTCGGCGTCGTCCTGCTGGTCCTCGGCGTCATGCACCTGGGCAACGTGTGGGTGCTCAACCGGATGCGCCGCCGCGGGATCATGGAGCGGCAGGCCCCGCAGCTGCCACCGGTGCCGCCCCTCCCCCCGCAGGGGTGGACCGCTCCGGCCGGTGCCTGAGCCATGGCCGAGCAGGCTCCCGTCCGGTACCTGACCGTCCTCTACGACCGCGACTGCCCGGTGTGCGTACGCATCCGGAACTGGCTGACCGGGCAGCGCCAGCTGGTCCCGCTGCGGATGGTGCCGGCCGCGTCCGCCCAGGCCTGGCGGCGGTTCCCGAAGCTCGAACACGCCCGCACGCTCCGCGAGATCACCGTGGTCGGGGACGGCGGGCAGGTCTGGCGGGGCACGGACGCCTTCGTCATGTGCCTCTGGGCGCTGGCCGCGTACCGGGCCAAGGCCGAGTGGCTGGCCACCCCGGCCGGCCGGCCCTTCGCGAAGGCCGCGATGCACACGGCCGCCGCCGTCCGGCACGCGGTCCGTACCAAGTCCGAAGCGGAGCCCGGGGAACCGGCCTGTGACGACCACTGCGCGGCTCCCCGATAAGGTCGGACACCGTGACAGATCAGAAGGCGCCCAAGAGCGAGCAGACCCGCACGCTCATCCTCGAGACCGCGCTCCGGCTTTTCCAGGAACGCGGGTTCGACAAGACGACCATGCGGGCCATCGCCAAGGAGGCGGGGGTCTCAGTCGGCAACGCGTACTACTACTACGAGTCCAAGGAACACCTGGTCCAGGGGTTCTACGACCGGATCAGCGCCGCCCACCAGGCAGCGGTCCGGCCGATCCTGGACCAGGAGACCGACCTGCAGAAGCGGCTCGCCGGAGTACTGACGAGCTGGCTGGACATCGCGGCGCCGTACCACGAGTTCGCCTCCCAGTTCTTCAAGAACGCGGCGGATCCGGAGAGTCCGCTCAGTCCCTTCTCCCCGGAATCGGAACCGGCGCGGCAGGCGGCCATCGCCATCCACCGCGAGGTGCTGGCGGGGGCCAAGACCAAGGTGCCGGCCGAGCTGGCCGACCTGCTGCCGGAGCTGATGTGGCTCTCGCAGATGGGCCTCGTCCTGTACTGGGTCTTCGACCGCTCCCCGGAGAGCGAGAAGACCCGGCGGCTCGCCGAGCGGGGCGCGCAGCTGACCACCCGGGGCATCGTCCTGGCCCGGTTCCGGGTGCTGCGGCCGCTGGTGCGGGAACTGCACGAGCTGTTCGCGGACTTTCTGCCGGGCATGGCCCAGACGGCGGTGTCGCGGGGCGGGAAGCGGGCCTCGGACCCGGCGAAGGCCCCGGAGCCCGAGGAGGGCTGACGCCGGCGCCGGCCGGGCCGCCGCGGGCCCTGTCCGGAAGGCGCGGGCGGGGACGAGGGACGGCGGAGCTCCGCTGGAGCGGCGGCTCGTCCCCGCGGGTGGTGGGTATGGCCCTGGGATGAGCAACGTAAGCCCCGCCAAGGGGTATTCACGCGACAGCCGCTACATCACCACCCGTATCACCGCGGACGGGCGCGACGGTTTTCCGGTGGAGCCCGGCCGCTACCGCCTCGTGGTGAGCCGCGCCTGCCCCTGGGCGCACCGCACGGTGATCTTCCGGCGGCTCCTGGGGCTGGAGAAGGCCCTGCCCATGGCCATCGCCGGGCCGACGCACGACAAGCGCAGCTGGACCTTCGACCTCGACCCGGGCGGCCGTGACCCGGTGCTCGGGATAGAGCGCCTCCAGGAGGCGTTCCTCGCCCGCGACCCCGCGTACGACCGGGGCATCACGGTGCCCGCGATCGTGGACGTGCCGAGCGGTGCCGTGGTCACCAACGACTACGCGCAGCTGACCCTCGACCTGTCGCTGGAGTGGGCGGCGTACCACCGCGACGGCGCCCCCGACCTGTACCCGGCCGAGCTGCGGCCGGAGATCGACGCGATCGGCGAGGAGATCTACGCGGACGTCAACGACGGCGTCTACCGCACCGGGTTCGCCAAGTCGCAGGAGGCGTACGAGGAGGCGTACGGGCGTCTCTTCGCCCGCCTCGACCGGCTCTCCGAGCGGCTGGAGCACTCCCGCTACCTGGTCGGCGACACGATCACCGAGGCGGACGTGCGGCTGTTCACCTCGCTGGTGCGCTTCGACGCCGTCTACCACGGCCACTTCAAGTGCAACCGGCACAAGCTCACGGAGATGCCGGTGCTGTGGGCGTACGCCCGGGACCTGTTCCAGACGCCGGGCTTCGGGGACACCGTCGACTTCGGCCACATCAAGCAGCACTTCTACGTGGTCCACGGGCACATCAACCCGACCGGGATCGTCCCCGCCGGCCCCGACCCCGCGGGCTGGCTCACCCCGCACGGCCGGGAGGCCCTGGGCGGGCGCCCCTTCGGGGACGGCACCCCGCCCGGGCCCCCCTCCCCCGCCGAGACCGTCCCGCCCCTCCTCGTTCCGTCCCGCCCCTGAACCGGCCGCGCGGGCGGGAGGCGCACTGGCCGCCCCCCGTCCGCCATACGGCCTAGAGCCAGTTGAGCTCCCACAGGCGCCACACGCCGGTGCCGTCGGAGAGGTACTGCAGGCCGGTGACGGCCTCGCGGGAGAGGACGTAGTCCTTCTTCTGCCAGATCGGCAGCAGCGGGATCTGCTGGGAGACCACGCGCTGGAGCTCGTGGAAGTCGTTGGAGGCCTCGCCGCGGGCCTGGAAGGACTGGGTGCGGGTGATGAGGTCCTCTACGGCCTTGTCGGAGAAGCCGTTGTTCATGCTGGAGTCCTTGCCGACCAGCGGGGCGAGGAAGTTGTCCGCGTCCGGGAAGTCGGCGATCCAGCCGATCGTGTAGGCATCGAACTGGCCCGCCGCGTACGCCTTCTGGAAGTCCTCCCAGGCGTCGACCGGCTTGATCTGCAGCTGGAACAGGCCGGTCGACTCCAGCTGCCGCTTGATCTCCTCGGCCTCGGCCACGTTCGCGCCGCGCACGTTGACCCCGAGGGTGAGGGACACCGGCGTGGGGATCCCCGCGTCCGTCAGTAGCTTGCGGGCGACCGCGCCGCTGGGCGAGGGGTAGGTGTCGAAGAAGGGCGTGCTGTGCCCGGCGATGCCCGCGGGGACCAGGGAGTACAGCGGGGTGACCGTGCCCTTGTAGACATCTGTGGCGATCTTGGACCGGTCCAGGGCGGCGGCCATCGCCTGGCGGACGGCCGGCTTCTGGACCGCGGAGCCGGGGCGGACGTTGAAGACGACGTGCCGGGTCTCGGTGCCGCCGGAGGCCTGGTAGCGGGTGTCCTTCAGGCCCGGGTTGAGGCCCGCGAGCACCGCCGGGGGCATGTCGCGGTGCGCCACCTCGATCTGGTGGTCCCGCCAGGCCTGGTCCAGCTGGGCCGAGTCCTTGAAGTAGCGGACCGTGACGGCGCTCCGGGCGGGCTTGGCCTGCCCCTTGTACGCCGGGTTGGGCTTGAGCTCGGCCGTCGAACGGGCCTTGTAGCCGGTCAGCGTGAACGGGCCCGAGCCGTCGGCCTTGCCGTCCTGGCGCAGCGCCTTGGCCGGGTACTGCTCCTTGTCCACGATGGAGGCGGCACCCGTCGCGATCTTGAACGGGAAGGTGGCGTCGGGGGCGGTCAGGTTGAAGGTGACGGCGCGGCCCTCGGCCTTGACCGACTCCAGGGTGTTGAAGAGCGGGGCCGGGCCCTGGTCGGAGTTGATCTGCTTGATGCGGTCGAAGGAGAACTTCACGTCCTCGGCGGTGACCTGGCGGCCGCTGCTGAAGGTGAGGTCCGGGCGCAGCTCGCACCGGTAGGTGGTCAGCTTCTGCCCGACGAAGGCGCAGGAGGACGCGGCGTCCGGGACGGGGGTGTCGGCGCCGGGCTTGATGGTCAGCAGCGACTGGAAGACGTTGCTGTACAGGGCCCAGGAGCCGGCGTCGTAGGCGCCGGCCGGGTCCAGGGCGGACACGGCGTCGGTGGTCCCGACCCGGATGGTGCCATGGCCCGATGCGTCCAGGGGCAGCAGCTGCCAGGCGGCCACCCCGCCCGCCGCGGCGAGGACCAGCCCAGCCGCGATGACCCTCGTGCGGACAGACCCCATCGCCATCCCCAGCCCCCCCGAATCCCCGTCATG
>NZ_JZWV01000527.1 GCF_000966975.1 Streptomyces katrae
CCCCGAATCCCCGTCATGCGAACGGCCCATCCGGCTATCGGACGGACGCCGGTCAGCCAATCACGGAAATTCAGCCACGGGAAGGCCCGATTTGTCCCGGTGGTAGAACGTCAGGTGTGGTATGAGGCGAGTTCTACGACCGTGATGTCGGACGGCGCGCCGACCCGGACGGGCGGCCCCCAGGCGCCCGCGCCCCGGGACACGTAGAGCTGGGTGTCGCCGTACCGCTCCAGGCCCGCGACGGTCGGGTTGGCGAGCTCGGCGAGGTAGTTGCCGGGCCAGAGCTGGCCGCCGTGGGTGTGGCCGGAGAGCTGCAGGTCCACGCCGTGGCGGACGGCGTCGTGGATCACGATCGGCTGGTGCGCGAGGAGCACGGAGGCACGGGAGCGGTCGCGGTCGCCGAGCGCGGCCTGGAAGTCGGGGCCCTTGCCCTCCTGCTCCCCCTGTACGTCGTTGACGCCGGCGAGGTCGAAGTGGGGCAGCTCGCGGCGGGCGTTCTCCAGGGGGGTCAGGCCGAGTTCGCGGACGTGGTCGACCCACTGCTGGGCGCCGGAGAAGTACTCGTGGTTGCCGGTGACGAAGAAGCTGCCGTGGCGGGAGCGCAGCTGCCGCAGGGGTTCGGCGGCGGGGCCGAGGTCGTGGACGTTGCCGTCGACGAGGTCGCCGACGACGGCGATGAGGTCGGGCTGGGTGCGGTTGACGGTGTCGACGATGCGCTGGGTGTGGGCGCGGCCGAGGACGGGCCCCAGGTGGACGTCGCTGACGACGGCGATCCGGAAGCCGTGCGCGGCGCGGGGCAGCCGGGCGAGGGGCACCTGCACCCGCTTCACGCGCGGCCCGCGCAGCACGCCGTACGTCCCGGCCCCGACGGCCGCCGGGGGCCGCGCGCCGGGGGCTCCGGCGGGCACGGGGTCCGCGGTCGCCGGGGCGGTGGCCCCGCCCGCGGAACGGGACTCCGCCGTTGCCGGCGCCACGGAGCCCGGTCCGGTCTGAGGGGCGGGCTCGTCCGGGCGCGCGGCGGAGTCCGCCGGTCCGCCGGGCGGGCCCGCGGTCACGCCGGCCGGCTCGGGGCCCGGCCCGGCGGGGGTGCCGCGGGCGATCCGGCGGAGCCACAGGCGGCGGACCGGTTCCGCCACCAGCATCGCCAGCGTCAGGTACAGCAGCACCGCGAGCCACATGAAGCCCGGCCAGGCCACCAGTCGCTGGAGCCAGAACGGGGCCCCGGCCCGCCCCGCGAGCAGGGCGGCCAGCGACAGCAGCGGCAGCGCGAACGCCAGGACCGTCCCGGCGCGGCGCGCGGGCCCGCCCGCGCGGGTGGTGTCACGGACCAGCCGTACCCACAGCCACCGATGGACCATCCCCAGCAGCGCCAGTACCGCGACGACCGCCACAATCACCACAAACACGGTCATCGTGATTCGCGCCGCAGTACGAGGATGCTGCGCAGCCCGATCACTCCGACGGCCGTTCCCAGCAGGAACGAGGTCACCGCGAGGAGGAGGTGGACCCAGAAGTAGGCAGTGGGCCGACCGTCATCGAAAGCCAGACCGCTGGCGTCATTGAAGAGGTTCTTGACGAACGTGGACCAGATCACCCAGGACCAAGCTCCGAACGCTGCGAGGAACCAGGACGCGGTGCGGCTGAGTTTCATGTCCCCAGTATCGGATTCGTCCCCAGGACGGACGCGGCGGGGTGGGCCGTACCGGGGGTGGTTCGCCCCGGTTGGCCGGTCCACGACGCCGGGCAGCTCATCGGGATGTACGTTCACCTGCGTGTCTGCCAAGAAGACCGCACTGACGGTCCTTTCCGCCGCACTGCTGGTTCCGGCGATGCTCGTCCCGCCCTCGACCGCACGTGCGGCGACGGCACCGCCCAGGCCGCCGGACGGGAAGGGGAAGCCGCAGGCCCCGGCCCCGCCGCCGTCGATGTCCACGGTCGGCGGCTCCCGGCTCGGCCAGCCCGGCACCCAGGTGAACCTCATGCCCGGCGCTCCCGAGCTGCCCGCGAACCTCAGCGGCCGGTCGTGGATCGTGGCCGACGCGGAGACCGGCGAGGTCCTCGCGGCCCACAACGCCCACTGGCGGCTGCCCCCGGCGTCCACGATGAAGATGCTCTTCGCGGACACCGTCCTGCCCACCCTCCCCAAGGACCAGGTGCACCACGTCACCGACCAGGACATGGACGGCGTCGGCCCGGGCAGCAGCCTGGTCGGCGTCAAGGAGGACCACGACTACACCGTCCACGACCTGTGGCTCGGCGTGTTCCTGCGCTCCGGGAACGACGCCGTGCACGTGCTTTCGGCCATGAACGGCGGCGTCGAGAAGACCGTCAAGGACATGCAGGCGCACGCCGAGGAACTCCAGGCCCTGGACACGCACGTGGTCTCCCCCGACGGCTACGACGCCCCGGAACAGGTCTCCAGCGCCTACGACCTCACCCTCATCGCCCGCTCCGGGCTGCAGAAGCAGGACTTCCGCGAGTACTGCGGCACCGCCGAGGCGAAGTTCCCGGGCCATCAGGAGGCGGGCAGGCCGCGCGAGTACTTCGAGATCCAGAACACCAACCGGCTGATGACCGGCGCCGGCGGCGTCACCCCGTACAAGGGCATCGCCGGGGTGAAGAACGGCAACACCACCATGGCCGGCTCGACCTTCACCGGCGCGGCCCAGCGCGGGAACAAGAAGCTGCTGGTGACGGTGATGAACCCGGACCACGGCGGGCTCAACTCGGTCTACGAGGAGACCGCCGACCTCTTCGACTGGGGCTTCGCCGCGGCGGGCAAGGTCAAGCCGGTCGGCGTACTGGTGCCGCCGAAGGGCACGGACACGGAACCCTACGGCTCCCCCGCCAAGTCCCACGAGAACACCCCCGTGGCGGACGGCCCGCCGCCGGCGGGCGGGGGCGGCCTCGGCACCGCGCTCGGCATCGCGGGCGGTGCGCTGGCCGTGGTGGCGGGCGGGGCCTTCGTGGTCAACCGCCGCTGGCCCCGAGGGCGCCGCGGCCAGGGCGCCTGACTAACCCTTCTCCGTCTCCTTCTCCTTCTCCTTCTGCTCCTCGCCGTCCCGGACGGCGGTCCAGGCGGAGCAGAACAGGAGCAGCTTCGCCGAGAAGTTGATCCAGAGCAGGAGGGCGATCGGGACGCCGAAGGCCCCGTACATGCTCTTCGTGGCGACCCCCCTCATATAGCCGCTGAGCAGCAGTTTCAGCAGTTCGAAGCCGGCCGCGCCGATCAGCGCGGCCTGGAGGAGGCGGGCGCGCGGCGGCTCGACGCCGGGCAGCAGGCTCAGCAGGTAGAGCAGGAGCAGGAAGGCCGCCAGCACACCGACGAGGAAGGCCGCGGCCCGCAGCAGCACCCCGCCCGCGCCCTCGCGCGGGATGCCGAGGACCTCCGCTGACTTGCCGACCGCGGTGGAGCCGGCGATCGACGCGACGGCCGAGGCCAGGGCCGCTCCGCCGAGGCCGAGCAGCACGAGGGCGTCCTTGCCCTTGCGGACGAACGGGTTGCCCTGGTCCTCGTCGTCCTTCTCCCACACGGCGCGCAGGCAGTCGCGCATCGAGCCGATCCAGCCGATGCCGGTGAGGAGCAGGAGCGCGCCGGCGACGAGGCCCACGGTGGCGGCGTTGGCGACGAGGCCGGGGAGGTCGAGCTGGTCGGAGATGCCGGGAACCTGCTCGGCGAGGCTCTTCTGGAGCCGGTCCAGCTGCTCCGGGGTGAGCAGGGCGGCTCCGACGGCGGCGGCGACGGTGATCAGTGGGAAGAGCGCGAGGAAGCTGATGAAGGTGATCGCCGCGGCGAGCCGGGACCAGTGCACCCGGTCGAGGAGCTCGTACGAGTGCCAGCCGCGGGTCCGCATGACGGCCGACACGAGCGGCCCGATCACGGGGAGTTTCTTCAGCCAGTCCATGGGGGCCACCGTAAATGAGCTGCCGGAAATAGCCGGGATTGCCGCTTTAGGGCACTACGGTCGTCGCTTGTGACTTTTCGCCCCGAGTCCTCCCGACCCGAGTCGTCCCGACCGTTGCGCATCCTGGTCCTGCGCAGGCTCCGCTTCCACACCTTCCACGCCTTCCACGTGTTCCGGAGCCCGAAGCGTCCGCGTCAGGACCGCCGTATGGCGGTGTCGGCGGAGGCCGGACCCGACTGCGCGGGGACGGCGGTCGCGGCCGTGCCGAAGGGGTACTCGCGCAGTTTGCGCCAGACCCCGTCCGAGCCCTGCTCGTAGAGGGCGAAGCCCTGGCACTGCCAGCCCGCGGCGTAGTCGGCGAGCTCGGTGAAGGCCCGGTCCATCGCCTCCTCGGAGATCCCGTGGGCGACCGTGACGTGCGGGTGGTACGGGAAGGCCAGCTCCCGGCTGATCGGCCCCTCGGGGTCGCGGATGCGGCCCTGGAGGCTGGTGCAGCCCTCGACGCCCTCGGCGAGCCGGACGAAGACGACCGGCGACAGGGGCCGGAAGGTTCCCGTCCCCTCCAGGCGCATCGCGAACGACGGGAAGGACCGCGCGACCTCGGCGAGGTGGGCGCGGATCGCCGCCAGCCGCCCGGCCTCCACCTCGGTGGGCGGTACGAGGGTCACGTGCGTGGGGATGCCGTGCGCGGCGGCGTCCCCGAAGCCGGCGCGCAGCTGCTGGAGCTGGCTGCCGTACGGCTCCGGGACCGCGATCGAAACGCCGAGCGTTACGGTCCCCACGTGATCTCCTCCGCGCGTGTCTGGTGTGTGGTCACGCCGACTGGTCGGGTCGGTGTGCTCGCATCGGGTGCTGCCGCTCAGTGTGGCGGCAGCACCCCCTCGGCCGCCAGGGGCCTCGGTGCGTCAGTGCTTGGCGGGGACGAACCCGATGCGGTCGTAGGCCTGCGCCAGGGTCTCGGCGGCGACCGCCCGGGCCTTCTCCGCGCCCTTGGCCAGCACGGCGTCCAGGGTCTCCGGGTCGTCCAGGAACTCCTGGGTGCGCTGCTTGAAGGGTGTGACGAAATCGACCATCACGCCGGCGAGGTCGGTCTTCAGCGCACCGTAGCCCTTGCCCTCGTACGCGGCCTCCAGGGCGGGGATCGACTCGCCCGTGAGGGTGGAGTAGATCGTGAGCAGGTTGCTGACGCCGGGCTTGTTCTCGGCGTCGAAACGGATCTCGGCCTCGGTGTCGGTGACCGCGCTCTTGATCTTCTTCTCGGTGACCTTGGGCTCGTCGAGGAGGCTGATCAGGCCCTTGGGGGAGGACGCGGACTTCGACATCTTGATCGAGGGGTCCTGGAGGTCGTAGATCTTCGCGACCTCCTTGACGATGTGCGCGGCGGGGAGGGTGAAGGTCTGGCCGTAGCGGTGGTTGAACCGCTCGGCGAGGTCGCGGGTCAGCTCCACGTGCTGGCGCTGGTCCTCACCGACGGGGACGGCGTTCGCCTGGTAGAGCAGGATGTCGGCGACCTGGAGGATCGGGTACGTGAACAGGCCGACACTGGCGCTGTTGACCCCGCCCTTGGCGGACTTGTCCTTGAACTGGGTCATCCGGCTGGCCTCGCCGAAGCCGGTGATGCAGTTCATGACCCAGGCGAGCTGCGCGTGCTCGGGGACGTGGCTCTGGATGAAGAGCGTGCAGCGCTCGGGGTCCAGACCGGCGGCGAGGAGCTGCGCGGCGGAGAGGCGGGTGTTCGCGCGGAGGTCCTTGGGATCCTGCGGCATGGTGATCGCGTGCAGGTCGACGACCATGTAGAACGCGTCGTGCGTCTCCTGGAGGGCGACGTACTGGCGGATCGCTCCGAGGTAGTTCCCGAGGTGGAACGAGCCGGAGGTGGGCTGGATGCCGGAGAGCGCGCGAGGACGGTCAGAAGCCATACCGCCATTCTCTCAGGTACCGACCGGCCCCCCGCCCCGCCCTTCGCCCGTTCCCCGGAGCTCCGCCCCGGACCCCGTTCGGGTGCGGCACCGTTTGGTGCCCCCAGGGGGCTCCGCCCCCCGAGCCCCGCGCCTCCCGCCGGCGGGGCTATGAACAGCCCCCCGCCGGCGTTTGAGGCGCACGGAGAAAGGGCGGGGCGGGGAGAGGCTCCGCGCAGCGGCTACGCCACCGGGAGGCCCGGGGCCGGGAAGGCGGCCAGGAGGTCGGAGACCTCCGCGCGGATGACGGCCAGTGCCGGCTCGTCACCCTTGGCGGCGGCGTCCACCGCGCGGGAGATCCAGTCGGCGACCGCCGGCATGTGGTCGACCGACAGGCCTCGGGACGTCAGGGACGGCGTACCGATCCGGATCCCCGAGGGGTCGAACGGCTTGCGCGGGTCGAACGGGACGGTGTTGTAGTTGACCACGATGCCCGCCCGGTCGAGGGCCTTCGCCGCCACCTTCCCCGGCACGCCCCGCGAGGTCAGGTCCATCAGGATCAGGTGGTTGTCCGTACCGCCCGACACCAGGTCGAAGCCCCGCTCCAGCAGCGCCGCGGCCAGCGCCTTCGCGTTGGCCACGACCGCGTGCGCGTAGGCCGTGAAGGACGGCTGGGCCGCCTCGTGCAGGGCCACCGCGATGCCCGCCGTCGTCTGGTTGTGCGGGCCGCCCTGGAGGCCGGGGAAGACCGCCTTGTCGATGGCCTTCGCGTGCTCCTCCTTGCACATCAGCATCGCGCCGCGCGGCCCGCGCAGGGTCTTGTGGGTGGTCGTGGAGACCACGTCCGCGTACGGGACCGGGGACGGGTGGGCGCCGCCCGCGATCAGGCCCGCGATGTGGGCCACGTCCGCGACCAGGACCGAGCCCGCCTCCGCCGCGATCGACGCGAACGCCTCGAAGTCGATGGTCCGGGGAAGGGCCGTGCCGCCGCAGAAGAGGATCTTCGGCCGCTCCGCCAGGGCCAGCTCGCGCACCGCGTCGTAGTCGATCAGGCCGTCCTCGGCGCGCACCCCGTACTGGACGCCGCGGAACCAGGAGCCCGTCGCCGAGACGCCCCAGCCGTGCGTCAGGTGCCCGCCCATCGGCAGGGCCATGCCCATCACGGTGTCGCCGGGCTTGGCGAAGGCCAGGTAGACGGCGAGGTTCGCCGGGGAGCCGGAGTACGGCTGGACGTTGGCGTGGTCCACCCCGAACAGGCCCTTGGCCCGCTCGATGGCGAGGGCCTCGACGCGGTCGATGTTCTGCTGGCCCTCGTAGTAGCGGCGGCCCGGGTAGCCCTCGCTGTACTTGTTCTGCAGGACCGTCCCGGAGGCCTCCAGGACCGCCGCGGAGACGTAGTTCTCGCTGGGGATCAGCCGCAGGGTCCGCGCCTGGAGGGTTTCCTCGGCGGTGACGAGCGAGGCGAGCTCGGGGTCGGTGGCGAGCAGGGCGGGCTGGCGGTGCGCGGTCATCGCGGCTCCTCCGGGGTCGATGTCGTTTCTCGTCCCCGCGAGGCCCAGGCGAGCGGCCCTGTGTGCGGTAGTGCGCGCACGACTCCCCCGGAGTTGGTTCCCCGTACGCCAGTCGCCGTGCGTACCGAACACCTTAGCGGGCGCGGCACCCGGGAGGTTTCCGGGTCCACGATCCGAGCGACGATACAAAGGACGCCACCCATGTCACCCGCGTCACCAGCAGACGGACGATCGGAGACCCCGTGTCGAGAACAGCTGATGCCATCCGCTCCGCCGACGAGCACAGCGCGCACAACTACCATCCCCTCCCGGTCGTCGTCGCCTCGGCGGAGGGCGCGTGGATGACCGACGTGGAGGGCCGGCGCTACCTCGACATGCTCGCCGGCTATTCGGCGCTCAACTTCGGCCACGGCAACCGGCGTCTGATCGACGCGGCCAAGGCCCAGCTGGAGCGGGTCACGCTCACCTCCCGCGCCTTCCACCACGACCGTTTCGCCGAGTTCTGCACCGAACTCGCCGCGCTCTGCGGCAAGGAGATGGTGCTGCCCATGAACACGGGCGCGGAGGCGGTGGAGACGGCGGTCAAGACGGCCCGCAAGTGGGGCTACGAGGTCAAGGGCGTCCCGGACGGCCAGGCCAAGATCGTCGTCGCCGCGAACAACTTCCACGGCCGGACCACGACCATCGTGTCCTTCTCCACGGACCACGAGGCCCGCGACCACTACGGCCCCTACACCCCCGGCTTCGAGATCGTCCCGTACGGGGACCTCACCGCCCTCGACGCCGCCGTCACGGCCAACACCGTCGCCGTCCTGCTGGAGCCGATCCAGGGCGAGGCCGGCGTGCTGGTCCCGCCGGCCGGGTACCTGGCGGGCGTACGGAGGCTGACGCGCGAGCGGAACGTGCTGTTCATGGCGGACGAGATCCAGTCGGGCCTGGGCCGTACGGGGAAGACCTTCGCGTGCGAGCACGAGGACGTCGTCCCGGACGTGTACGTGCTGGGGAAGGCGCTGGGCGGCGGTGTGGTGCCGGTGTCCGCCGTGGTCGCCGACCGCGACGTGCTCGGGGTGTTCCGGCCCGGGGAGCACGGCTCCACCTTCGGCGGGAACCCGCTCGCCTGCGCCGTGGCGCTGGAGGTGATCGCGATGCTGCGCACCGGCGAGTACCAGCAGCGCGCCGCCGAACTCGGCGACCACCTGCACCGGGAGCTGAACCTGCTCGTCGGCGGCGGCGCGGTGACCGCCGTGCGCGGGCGCGGACTGTGGGCGGGCGTGGACATCGACCCGGCGCGCGGCACGGGCCGGGAGATCTCCGAGAAGCTGATGGGACTCGGGGTGCTGGTGAAGGACACGCACGGGTCGACGATCCGGATCGCACCGCCGCTGGTGATCTCCAAGGAGGACCTGGACTGGGGTCTGGAGCAGCTGCGGGCGGTCCTCACCGCCGGCTGACCCGCCGCCTGTGGGGGCGCCCCGTCCGGTGCCCCTACAGGATCACGTGGGGCAGGAAGCGGGCGTACTCGTCCGTGACCGGGCCCGCCGATTCGCGGATGCCGAGTCCGGCCGCCTCCTCCTCGACCACCCAGGCACCGAGGACGACCCGGTTGCCGTCGAAGTCGGGCAGCGGGGCCAGGGCCTGGAAGACGTACGTCTCCCCCTCGGCCGGTACGAACGGCTCGCCGCCCGGCTCGTGCAGGGTGACCCCGGCGCCCTCCCGGCCCAGCAGCGGCTTGGCGGCGTACCCGCCGGACTCGGCGAGCTCGCGCGGTCCGTCGAGGTAGGCGGGCAGCAGGTTGGGGTGTTCGGGGAAGAGCTCCCAGAGGATCGCCAGCAGCGCCTTGTTGGCCAGCAGCATCTTCCACAGGGGCTCGATCCAGGCGGTGGTTCCGGTGCCGCCGCCGTGGTCGTAGGTGCCCAGCACGTGCGGGCCGAACTCGTCCTCGACCAGCCACTCCCAGGGGTAGAGCTTGAAGCAGGCCCGGATGAAGCGGAGCTTCTCGTCCACGAACCGGCCGGAGAGGGAGTCCCAGCCGATGGTCTCCACGGACAGGGCGTGGGTCTCCAGCCCGGCCTGTTCGGCGGTCTCCTGGAGGTAGGCGACCGTCATCAGGTCCTCGCCGAGCTCGTCGGTCTCGGAGTGCGCGAAGTGCAGCGGGCCGGGCGGCAGCAGCTCGGCCTGCCGGCGCCAGGCCTCGACGAGCCGCTCGTGGAGGGAGTTCCACTGGTCGGCGCCGGGGAAGCGCTCCTCCATCCAGAACCACTGCGGGCTCGCCGCCTCCACCAGGGAGGTGGGGGTGTCGGCGTTGTACTCCAGCAGTTTGGCGGGGCTGCCGGAGCCGTCGTAGCGCAGGTCGAAGCGGCCGTAGAGGGAGGGCTGTTCGGCGCGGCGCCGCCAGGACTCGGCGATGAGCGCGGCGACCTTCGGGTCGGTGATGCCGAGGTCGGCGAAGCGGTCGTGCTCCACGATGTGGGCGGCCGCGGCCAGGCACATGGCGTGCAGTTCCTCGACCACGTTCTCCAGCGCCTCGACCTCGGGGAGGGAGAAGGAGTAGTAGGCGCTCTCGTCCCAGTACGGGCGCAGGGAGTCGTCGGGGAAGCGGGTCAGGGGGTAGATCAGGCCCTGCTCCTCGACGGTCTTCTGCCAGTCGGGGCGGGGCTCGATGGTGTGGCGTTCCATGCGGGCTCAGCCGCCGGAGGAGCCGGAGTGGCTGCCGCCGCCGATTCCGCCCCGGGTGACGGCCGACTTGTCGAAGCTGCCGCCGGACACCTTGCCGTTGCTGACGGTGCCGCCGTAGTAGTAGGCGCCGCGGCCGCCGCTCTTGCACTCCTTGGAGTTGAGGTGCTCCAGCGTGGACTTGGACGCGCAGCGCTTGTCGGGCTCACTGCTGCTGCCGCAGGCCACGAGGGTGGCGGCGAGCAGGCCCATGCCGCCGAGGGCGACCGCGCCGGAGCGCATGCGTCGTCGGGTGGTGTCGCTGGTGTCCATGGCGAGCACCTTAGATCGGCCGGACGTGGGTATGGAATCCGGCCGTTGTCACGCCCTTGTCACGGCGGCGGCCCTAGAGTCGCTTTTCGTGCTGATCGGAATGGTTTGCGCGCTGGGCGCGGCGGTGTGTTTCGGTACGGCCTCGGTCCTCCAGGCGATGGCGGCCCGGGCCGCGGCCCGCCCGGAGGCGGCGGGCTCGGGGGTGGACACGGCCCTGTTCCTGCGGGCGGTGCGGCAGTGGCGCTATCTGGCGGGGCTGGGGCTGGACGCGGTGGGCTTCGTCCTCCAGATCATCGCCCTGCGGCACATTCCGATCTACGCGGTGGGGGCCGCGCTGGCGGCGAGCCTGGCGGTGACGGCGGTGGTCTCGGCGCCGCTGCTGGGGGCGCGGCTGTCGCGGCTGGAGTGGGGTGCGGTGGCGGTGGTGTGCGCGGGGCTGCTGATGCTGGGGCTGGCGTCGGGTGAGGAGGGGGACGGCGAAGGCACCCTCGCGCTGAAGCTGGGGCTGCTGGCGGTGGCCGGCCTGGTGCTGCTGGTGGGGGCGGTGGCCGGGCGGCTGCCGGAGGGCTCGCGCGCGCTGGTGCTCGGCCTGGCGGCGGGGACGGGCTTCGGGGTGGTGGAGGTGTCCGTCCGGCTCATCGACAGCCTCTCGCTGCGGGAGCTGGGCAACCCGGCGCTGTACGCCCTGCTGCTGGGTGGGGCGGCGGCCTTCCTGCTGCTGACCTCCGCCCTGGAGCGCGGCTCGGTCACGGCGGCGACGGCCGGCCTGGTGCTCGGCGAGACGGTCTGGCCGGCGCTGGTGGGCGTGGTGTGGCTCGGCGACCGCCCCCGCGAGGGCCTGGCCTGGCTGGCCGTGACGGGCTTCGCGGTGGCGGTGGCCGGAGCGTTGGCGCTGTCGCGCTTCGGGGAGCCCAAGGAGCCCTGAGGGCTCCGAGGAAGGCGGCGAAGGCGGGGGAGCCGAAGGTCGGCACCGGTCCGGCTTCGCCCGCCCCGGAGTCCCGGAGGGGGGCGGCGGCCCGTTACGGGAGCGCGGCCGTGAGGGCCTCCAGGGTCGGGGTCCAGGCGCTGTCGGCCGGGGTTCCGTAGCCCACCACCAGCGCCTCCCGCATCGGCATCTCCGTGTCCGGGTGCCGGTACCGTTCCAGCCCCTCCACCGCCAGGCCCTGCCAGGCCGCGGCCCGGACGACCGAGCGCTCCGTGCCGGACGGGAGGTCCAGCACCGCGTGCAGCCCGGCCGCGATCCCGGAGACGGGGACCCGTCCGCCCAGCGCCGCCACCAGCTCGTCGCGCCGGCGCCGGTAGCGCAGCCGCATCGCCCGGACGTGGCGGTCGTAGGCGCCGGAGGTGAGGAACTCCGCCAGGGTCAGCTGCTCCAGCGCGCTCGACGTCCACTCGGCCGGGCCCTTCGCCGCCATCACCTCGTCCAGCAGGTCCGGCGGGACCACCATCCAGCCGATCCGCAGGCCCGGGGCGAGGGACTTGCTGGCGGTGCCGAGGTAGACCACCCGGTCGGGGTCCAGGCCCTGGAGCGCGCCGACCGGCTGGCGGTCGTAGCGGAACTCCCCGTCGTAGTCGTCCTCCACGACCAGCCCGCCCGTGGTCCGCGCCCAGTCCACCGCCGCCGCACGCCGCTCGGCGGTGAGGGCGGCGCCGGTGGGGAACTGGTGCGCGGGGGTGAGGAGTACGGCGCCCACGCGGGGGCCGAGTCCGGCGAGGTCCGGGGTGCGGGCGCCGGACCCGTCCACCCAGAGCGGGCGGGTGCGCAGGCCGGCGTCGGTGAACAGGTTCCGGTGCAGGTCGAGGCTGTAGCCCTCGACGGCCATCTCCCGGATCCGGCGGCCCCGCAGCACCTGGCCGAGGAGGCGGGCGGCGTGCACGAAGCCGGCGCACAGCACGATGCGGTCCGGGTCAGCGTAGACCCCGCGGGCCCGCGCCAGGTAGCCGGAGAGCGCCTCGCGGAGCTCGATCCGGCCGCGGGTGTCGGCGCCGTAGCCGAAGGCGTCGTTCGGGGCGTCGGTCAGGGCGCGGCGGGCCGCCGCCAGCCAGGCGGTGCGAGGGAAGGCGCCCACGTCCGGGGAGCCGGGCACCAGGCTGTAGGCGGGGCCGCGGCGCGCGGGGCGGCGGACCCGGGGCGGGGCCGGGGTGTGGCGCGGCCGGGCCCGTTCGGCCACGCGGGTGCCGGAGCCCTGGCGGGCCGTCAGCCAGCCCTCGGCGACGAGCTCGGCGTAGGCCTCGGCGACGGTGTTGCGGGCGATGCCGAGGTCTGCGGCGAAGGTGCGGGAGGAGGGCAGGCGGGTGCCGGGGGCGAGGCGCCCGCTGCGGGCGGCCTCCCGCAGGGACCCGGTGAGCGCGGCCCGCAGGCCGCGTTCCCCGGCCGCCACCGAGGAGAGGTCCAGGTGCAGGTCGGCGCCGTAAGTGGCCCACGAATCCGTCATGGATATGGACCATATAGGCGGGCCGTCCGCTCCATACGGTTGACCCATGAGCAACGAAACGAAGACCACGGAACTGGCCCCCGAGCACACCCCCCGCATGCAGCTGTTCAAGCTCGCCCCCGAGGCCTACAAGGCCGCCGTCGCGCTGGACGCCGCCGCGAACAAGGGCCTGGACCCGGCCATCGCCGAGCTGGTCAAGATCCGTGCCTCGCAGATCAACCACTGTGCGTTCTGCCTGGACATGCACACCAAGGACGCCCTCGCGGCGGGCGAGAGCGTCGAGCGGATCATCCAGCTCAGCGCCTGGGAGGAGTCGAAGCACTTCTACACCGAGAAGGAGCTGGCGGCGATCGAGCTGACCGAGGCCATCACCGTCCTGACGGACGGCTTCGTCCCGGACGAGGTGTACGAGAAGGCCGCCAAGCACTTCGAGGAGGCCGAACTGGCCCAGCTGATCACGGCCATCGCCATGATCAACATGTGGAACCGGTTCGCCGTCACCACCCGGCTGTCCCCGGGGCACTACACCCCGGGGTCGCTCAAGCGCTGACCCTTCGCCTTCCGGCCGCTCACTCCGGCCGGAAGGAGTCCAGGGCCGCCGTGAGGTTGGCCCTGGTCGCCGGGGCGTCGGTGGACGGGCCGGCCGCCAGGAGGGCCCAGCGGTTGCCGTCGGGGGTGGTGACGATCCGCTCCATGCCGCGGCGGCGGCCGTGGGACTCCGCGCTGTCGTACTCGTACACCAGCTCGCAGGAGGAGCCGGAGACGGATGTGATCGACACCTGCTGGTAGGCGGGGGTCTGGTCGCCGAGCCGCGCGGAGGACATCCGCAGCAGCTCGCAGGAGCCGGTGGAGGCGGGCTCGCTGATCCGGAAGATCTGGAGCAGGGCGCTGCGGTCGCCGCCGGGCGGGCGGTAGAAGGCCCCATTGCCCTGTTCGTCGTGGCTGGGCCCCCACCCTGCGGGGATGGCCACCGAGAACCCGTCCTCGCTGCGCACCACCGTGAAACCGGGGCTCGCCGAGGGGCTCGGGGAGCGGCTCGGGGCCGGGCTGCCGGACGTGGGGGCGCCCGTGGAGGGCGTGCCCGGGTCCGGGGTGGGCGAGGCGGGCGCCGACGCCGCCGGCGGGCGGGCGTCGTCCCTGGCGGGGGCGTCCGTGCCGCCGCCGAGGGGCGTCCACGCCGCGACGGAGGCCCCGCCGACCACGGCCGCGGCCACCCCGACCAGCAGCGGGACCTGCCACTGCGGTGCCCGGCGGGCCTCCTGGTACGGGGGCGGAGGCGGGAGCGGCGGCCACGTCTCGTACCCCGGGGTGGTCTGCGGCGGCAGCGGCGGGAGCCCGGCCCCGGGTGCGGGGCTGGGGTT
>NZ_JZWV01000528.1 GCF_000966975.1 Streptomyces katrae
GTTCCACCCCACTTGGGCGGGCTGCTCGTACCACGCGGGCCCGCGGCCGGACGCGGCCCCGGCGACCTGCGTGAGGTCCTCGGACCCCGGCGCGGCCGGGGGCGGCACGGAGTACTCCGGCCAGGAGGGCTGCTCCGGCGCAGCCGGGTGCTCCGGAGCGGCCGGGTGGCCGGGCCCGGCCACCCGCGTGACGTCCTCGGAACCCGGCGCGGCCCCGTCCGGGGCCGGGTGCTCCGGCGCGGCCGGGCGGCCCGGGCCGGCGGCCTGCGTCACGTCCTCGGAGCCCGGGGCGGCCGGGGGCCGCGGGGTGGCCGTGGGCTCGGGCAGGGGGTAGTACTCCGGCTCGGTGTGATGTTCCGGCCCGTCCGGGCGGGCCGGCTCCGGGCCCGGTTCCCAGCGCTGGGTGCGCGGGTTCCACCAGGTGTCGTCGGGCGAGGACACCGCTCAGCCTCCCAGCGAGGCGAGCAGCCCGCCCAGTGCCGTGGCCGCGCTCACCGTCTCCACCAGCGGGGCCCACCGTTCCAGCGCCCCGCGCAGCCGCGCCGGCAGCCCCGGACGGATCTCCCCCGCTTGTTCCAGCTCGGCGGCCGCGTCCTCCAGTTCCGCGTCGAGCTCCCCGCGCCCGCTGCTGCGCGGGATCCGCACCAGCTCGACGCGCAGTTCGTGTACGGCCCGCAGCAGTTCCTCGGCAGTGGGCGGCCTGCCGTCCGGGGCGCCGTTGTGGACGGTGTTGGTGTTGTTGCTGCCGCCGATGCTGAAGGCGGTGTTACTGATGTTGCCGATGTGGACCGGGCGTTCGTCGCCGTTACTTCCCACCGCTGCTCCCCTTGCCGCTCGTACCGCCCCCGGCGGTGTTGTGGTGGCCGGTGCCGCCGACGCTGAACGCGCTGTCGCTCACCGACTGGATGAACGTAGCCCCCTCCGCCACGTGGATGGCGCGCTGCGCGAATTCCTCGGTGTGCCAGCCCGCTTCGTGCAGTGCGACGGTAACGCCGTTGACCACCCGGTCCTGAATTGTTTTCAGATACCGGTCGAGGTCCATGAGCTGGAACAGCGAGCCGTCCTCATCCGCGCCGATCTCCCGCACCGACAGCTGCGGCCCTTCCGGCCGGGCGCCGTCGTGGCGGCCCGTAACGGTCCGCCACCAGCTGGCCAGCGCCCGGAGCAGGACCGAGGAGGCGTTCCAGAAGGAGCCGGGGACAGCGGCGAGAGCCTCGACCGCCTTGCCGTACCAGGCGCTGTTCAGGAAGCGGTGCGCGTCCGCGTCGGCGCTCTGGAATCGGGCCCGTACGGGCAGCAGCACGTGCGGGGCCACCTCCAGCATCATCATGCCGCCCTGGGTGTGGACCCGTACGAAGACCGTGACGACGAGGTTCTCGTCCCAGCCACCGACCCGGATGCGCAGGAAGTGCCTGCGCCGCTCCCCGCCCTCCTCTATGGCGCCGAGGCGGTGTCCGTCGAACTGCTCGCGCGCCAGCCGCGCCTTGTCCCGGTGCGGAAGACCGGCGACCGGCAGGAACACGCACTCGTCGACGACCAGTTCACGCAGCCTGTCCAGTACGTCGGCCTGCGCCTGCGCGGAGCCGTGCGCGGAGGGCACGCGCAGGGCGTGCAGCAGCGGCACGATGCGCTTGACGATGTCGGCGTTCGTGACGGGCTGCGGCTTGCGGTCGACGCCGAGGTCCTCACGGGGGCGCAGTTCGACGGACAGCTGCCAGGCCCGGTAGCCCTCGCCGGCCCCGGTGAACGGACCGCTGATGTTGTACATGATCAGCGCCGAGTGCTGCTCGCCCCGGATGCGCTCGCGGACCCGGGCGAAGCGGGGTGCCTGCGTGACGGGATCGGCGGACTGGGCGGCGTACCGGCGCGGGTCGAGCTCCCTGGCGACGATACGGGCGAGGTGGACGCGCCGGAGCACGAGCAGGACGACGATCGCCGCGAACGCGAAAAGGGCCAGCCACAGGAAGAGGGTGAAGGTGCTGTCCTCGCCGGCGGAGCCGCTCGGCCCGCTGACGCCGTCGAGCCCGCCCGAACCGCCGAAGCCGTCGAACCCGTCCGAGCCGCTGAGGCCGCCGGACCCGCTCCGGCGGCTGGAGCCGCCGGACTGCTCCGAGCCGCCGAACACGGACTCGAAGGGGGCGGTCACGTCGCCTTCATCGGCCGAGAGCAGCCACAGCCCGAAGACGGTGAAGGCCAGCTGCGCCCAGGCCAGGAGCCAGGGCACCACGGACAGGAAGCGCACCCAGGGATCCGGACGGCCGCGGAGCCACTTGGCGAAGCTCAGCAGCAGGAACGGCACGAGCAGCGCGCTGAGCAGCCCGCCGGTGAGCAGGAGGCCCACCAGCCAGGCGCCGACGATCCCGGCGCCCCAGGCGAGCTCGGCGCGCCGGGCGCGGAGCGCGTGGGCCAGGACCCGGGTGGCGTCGAAACCGTACGAGGGGGCCGCGATCCGCTCCTCGTGGACGTACAGCTCGTCGATCACCCGGTCGCGGTACGTGGTGTCGAGGTAGGTCCCCACGCAGAGGAGACGGCCTGCCTCGCTTATGGAGGGGTGGACCGGGGGGCGGCCGTTGCGCGGGTCCGCCGGGGTGCTGCCGCCGGACTGAGGGGGAATCAGGTGGTCGGTCACCGGGCGACCTTATTTACCCCCTACATGAACCGATAGGCCAATTCACGCCAAAGCGCCCCGGTCAGGTTTGACCGGGGCGCAAAGGTGTTCGCAGTGATCAGGCGAAGGAGTGAACCTCCTGATCAGCGCGGATGGATCAGATCAGGCCGAGCTCGCGGACCGCGTCGCGCTCCTCGACGAGCTCCGCCACGGACGCGTCGATGCGCTTGCGGGAGAACTCGTTGATGTCCAGGCCCTGGACGATCTCGTACTTGCCGTCCTTGCAGGTGACGGGGAAGGAGGAGATCAGGCCCTCCGGGACGCCGTAGGAGCCGTCCGAGGGGATGCCCATGGAGGTCCAGTCGCCGGCGGCGGTGCCGTTGACCCACGTGTGGACGTGGTCGATGGCGGCGTTGGCGGCAGAGGCGGCCGAGGACGCGCCACGGGCCTCGATGATCGCGGCGCCGCGCTTGGCGACGGTCGGGATGAAGGTGTCGGCGAGCCACTGCTCGTCGCCCACGACCTCGGCGGCGTTCTTGCCGGCGATCTCCGCGTGGAAGATGTCCGGGTACTGGGTCGCCGAGTGGTTGCCCCAGATGGTGAGGCGCTTGATGTCGGTGACGTCGGCGCCGGTCTTCTTGGCGAGCTGCGAGATCGCGCGGTTGTGGTCCAGGCGGGTCATCGCGGTGAAGCGCTCGGCCGGGACGTCCGGGGCGGCGGCCTGCGCGATGAGCGCGTTGGTGTTGGCCGGGTTGCCCACGACCAGGACCTTGATGTCGTCCGCGGCGTGCGCGTTGATCGCGGCGCCCTGCGGCTTGAAGATGCCGCCGTTGGCGGAGAGCAGGTCACCGCGCTCCATGCCCTTAGTGCGCGGGCGGGCGCCCACGAGGAGGGCGACGTTGGCGCCGTCGAAGCCCTGGTTCGGGTCGTCGAAGATGTCGATGCCCTTGAGCAGCGGGAAGGCGCAGTCGTCGAGCTCCATGGCGGTGCCCTCGGCGGCCTTCATGCCCTGGGGGATCTCCAGGAGGCGGAGCTTGACCGGCACGTCCGCGCCGAGCAGGTGGCCGGAGGCGATGCGGAAGAGCAGGGCGTAACCGATCTGGCCGGCAGCGCCGGTGACGGTGACATTCACGGGAGTGCGGGTCATGGCCTTCTCCGTTAGACAGCTGGCGGTGGGGCGTCCCCGCCCCGTGTGCTGGGTCCCAAGTACTGGGGAGGACGCCGCTTCCCTGTCCTGCGAATCTTGACGTGAAGAGACATCCGCCCGTCAGGCTATCCGACCCGAGGGGCCGCCAACCCCCCGGACCCTGTGGTCCACGGCACACGACCCCCGGGTTCGAAGGCGCGGACGCCCGCGCGACCTGTACTCCAGCCGGGGGGACGGCCGTTTCCAGGGCCCTTCGAGGGCCGGGGCGGGCCCTCGAAGGGCCCGGGCGCGCCGCGCCGCACGGCGTTCCGGCGGCGCGGCGGCGGACGTCCCGTCAGCGGACGGTGAAGCGGACCGCGGTCTCCAGGAACGGGAGGTGCAGGATCGGCCTCGGTTCCATCACCAGCGCCAGCAGGGTGATCGCGACGCCCAGCACCCCGTACGTGACCATGTCGGTGAACCGGGAGCGCACCGCGAGCATGCCCACCGAGGGCAGGACGCGCCGCAGCACCGAGGCCCCGATCAGGGCGACGCCGATGACGAGGCAGCCGATGCGCGGGTGCCCCATCGCCGTGGTGAGCAGCCCGACGGCGGTGGCGGCGAGGACGCTGAGCATCGGCCACTGGCGGGCGGGCGTGGACACGGCACCGGGGATGGCGCGGCCGGCGCCCTCGGGGCGGGCGGTGTCCTGGGTGACGGCGGGAAACCGCCGGGACTTCGCGACCGCCCGGGCGGGGGTGGCGGCCCCGGCGGGGGTAGCGGCCCCGGCGGGGGCGGGGGCCCCGGCGGAACCGTTCGTCCCCTCGGCCCCGTCCGTACCGCCGGCCCCGCCGGCCCCGTTCGTGTCGTGCTCAGCCCGCACTGCCGGCCCGCTCCGCCGCCTCGACCACGTTCACCAGCAGCTGGGCCCGGGTCATCGGCCCGACACCGCCCGGGTTCGGGGAGATCCAGCCCGCCACCTCGGCGACACCCGGGTGGACGTCCCCGACGATCTTGCCGTTCTCGTCGCGGCTGACGCCGACGTCGAGGACGGCCGCGCCCGGCTTGACGTCCTCCGGCTTCACCAGGTGCGGGACACCGGCCGCCGCGACGATGATGTCCGCCTGGCGCAGCAGCCCGGCGAGGTCGCGGGTGCCGGTGTGGCACAGGGTCACGGTGGCGTTCTCGGACTTGCGGGTGAGCAGCAGCCCGATGGAGCGCCCGACGGTGATGCCGCGGCCGACGACGACCACGTGCGCGCCGTTGATCTCGACCCCGTGGTGGCGCAGCAGTTCGACGATCCCGTACGGGGTGCAGGGCAGCGGGCCCTGCACGCCCAGCACCAGGCGGCCGAGGGAGGTCGGGTGCAGCCCGTCGGCGTCCTTGGCCGGATCCATCAGCTCCAGCACGCGGTTGGTGTCGATGCCCTTGGGGAGCGGGAGTTGGACGATGTAGCCGGTGCAGGCCGGGTCTTCGTTCAGCTCGCGCACGACCGCCTCGATCTCCTCCTGGGAGGCCGTGTCCGGGAGTTCGCGGCGGATGGAGGTGATGCCGACCTCCGCGCAGTCCTTGTGCTTGCCGTTGACGTACCAGCGGCTGCCCGGGTCGTCGCCGACGAGCAGGGTGCCGAGGCCGGGGGTGACGCCCCGCTCCTTCAGCGCCGCCACCCGGGCGGTCAGTTCGGATTTGATCGCGGCCGCGGTGGCCTTGCCGTCGAGAATCTGGGCGCTCATGAGGGCATCCTTCCGGATGGGGCGGCCCGGCTTCCAGTCGGGCGGAGGCCGGAACGTGCTCTTCATTGCACTTGCACAACAAGTGTGGCCCGGCTTTGCAACCGGCTGGACAAGCCCGGTGCGGGCCCACCACGATGACGGACAGCAAGACGATCGGAAAGTAGTGCCGCGGGCAGTGCCGGGGGGCGTACCGCAAAAGGAAGTGTCCTCCAGCGTGCCGTGCGTCCCCGCACTTCACGGAGGAAACACCCAGATGAGCTTCGGCGACCCGAACAACCCCTACGGGCAGCAGCAGCCGCCGCAGGGACAGCCCGGCTACGGCTACCCGCAGCAGGCCCCGCAGGGCGTCCCGCCGCAGGCCGGCTACGGCTACCCGCAGCAGCCGCCGCAGCCGTACGGTGTGCCCGGCCAGTACCCGGGCCAGCCCGGTGCCCCGGTGCCGGAGGGGTTCGCGAACGTCCCCGGTCTGGGTCCCGTCGAGGTCGGCACCTACGGTGCCCGCTTCGGCGCGCGTCTGCTGGACATGATCTTCGCGTACATCGTGGTGATCATCCTCAACATCATCATCTTCGGTGCCGCGTTCGCCGGCTCCAGCAGCAGCAGTGACAGCGCGGCCAGCGGCCTCGCCGTCGGTTCGCTCATCGCGTCCCTGCTCGTCTCCGCGCTGACGTTCATCTTCTACGACGTCATCTTCGTGAGCACGATGGGCAGCACCCCCGGCAAGATGATCCTCGGCATGCGGATCGTCAACTCGCGCACCGGCCAGAAGCCCGGCTTCGGCCCGGCGCTGGTCCGCTGGGGCTTCCCGATCGGCCTGGGCTACATCACCTGCGGCCTCGGCTACATCCTCATCGTGATCTCCCCGTTCTTCGACAACACCGGGCAGCTGCGCGGCTGGCACGACAAGGCCGCCAACACCCTGGTCATCAAGAAGCGCTAAGGGCGTTCCGTACGGCGAAGGCCGCCACCCGCACCAGCGGGTGGCGGCCTTCGCCGTATCCGGATCCGTATCCGCGTATCAGTGGAAGAAGTGGCGCGTACCGGTGAAGTACATGGTCACGCCCGCCTTCTGCGCGGCCTCGACGACCTGCTCGTCACGGACCGACCCGCCCGGCTGGACGACGGCCTTGATGCCCGCGGCGGTCAGGATCTCCAGCCCGTCCGGGAAGGGGAAGAACGCGTCCGAGGCCGCGTACGAACCCTGCGCGCGCTCGGCGCCCGCCCGCTCGACGGCCAGCTTCGCGGAGTCGACGCGGTTGACCTGGCCCATGCCGACGCCGACCGAGGCACCGTCCTTGGCCAGCAGGATCGCGTTGGACTTGACGGCGCGGCAGGCCTTCCAGGCGAAGGCGAGCTCGGCGAGTTCCTCGGCGGAGAGGGCGTCGCCGGTGGCCAGGGTCCAGTTCTTCGGGTCGTCGCCCTCGGCCTGGAAGACGTCGCTGTGCTGGAGCAGCACACCGCCGCTGATCGGCTTGAGGTCGCCCGGCTGGTGCGGGGTCCCGTCCACCTTGAGCACACGGATGTTCTTCTTCTTGGCGAGGATCTCGACCGCGCCGTCCTCGTACGCCGGGGCGGCGATGACCTCGGTGAAGATCTCCGCGACCTGCTCGGCGAGCTCGACGGTCACCGGGCGGTTGACGGCGATGACACCGCCGAACGCGGACAGCGGGTCGCAGGCGTGCGCCTTGCGGTGCGCCTCGGCGACGTCCGCGCCCACCGCGATGCCGCACGGGTTGGCGTGCTTGATGATCGCGACGCAGGGCTCTTCGTGGTCGTAGGCGGCCCGGCGGGCGGCCTCGGTGTCCACGTAGTTGTTGAAGGACATCTCCTTGCCGTGCAGCTGCTCGGCGTTGGCGAGCCCGCCCGGCTGGCCGTCGGTGTACAGGGCGGCGGCCTGGTGCGGGTTCTCGCCGTAACGCAGCGTCGACTTGCGCTCCCAGGCGCCGGCCAGGAACTCGGGCAGCGCGCCTTCCTCGGCCTCCGGGGCGTACGCGTTCGTGAACCAGGACGCCACGGCCACGTCGTAGGCGGCGGTGTGCTGGAAGGCCTCGGCGGCGAGCCGCTTGCGCGCGGCCAGGTCGAAACCACCGCCCTGGGCGGCGGCCAGGACGTCGGCGTAACGGGCCGGGCTGGTGACGACCGCGACCGACGGGTGGTTCTTGGCGGCGGCACGGACCATCGACGGACCGCCGATGTCGATCTGCTCGACGCACTCGTCGGGGGTGGCGCCGGAGGCGACCGTCTCCCGGAAGGGGTACAGGTTGACGATCACCAGGTCGAAGGGCTCGACGCCCAGCTCGGCGAGCTGGCGCCGGTGGTCCTCCAGGCGCAGGTCGGCGAGGATGCCGGCGTGCACGCGCGGGTGGAGGGTCTTGACCCGGCCGTCGAGGCACTCGGGGAAGCCGGTCAGCTCCTCGACCTTGGTGACGGGCACACCGGCCGCGGCGATCTTCGACGCGGTGGAGCCGGTCGACACGAGCGCGACGCCCGCCTCGTGCAGGCCGCGGGCCAGGTCTTCCAGTCCCGTCTTGTCGTAGACGCTGACGAGCGCACGGCGGATCGGCCGCTGGGTCGTTGCGGTCGTCGTTTCGTTGGCGGTCACTGGATTGTTACCTTTCGTCCCTCAATGCGGTAGCCGTGCCGGGCCAGGCGCCCCACGACGTCGACGAGCAGCTGGCGCTCGACTTCCTTGATGCGCTCATGGAGCGCGGCTTCGTCCTCCCCGTCCAGGACCTCCACGACACCCTGGGCGATGATCGGGCCGGTGTCCACGCCGCTGTCCACGAAGTGGACCGTGCAGCCGGTGACCTTCGCCCCGTACGCGAGGGCGTCCCGCACCCCGTGCGCGCCGGGGAACGCCGGGAGGAGGGCGGGGTGGGTGTTGATGAACCGGCCGCCGAAGCGGTCGATGAAGTTCTTGCCGACGATCTTCATGAACCCTGCGGAGACGACGAGGTCCGGCGCGTACGCGTCGGTCGCCTCGGTGAGGGCGGCATCCCACTCCTCACGGCTCCCGTAGGCCTTCACCGGGCATACGAAGGTCGGGATCCCCGCCTTCTCGGCCCTTTCCAGACCGGCGATGTTCTCGCGGTCGGCCCCGACGGCGACGACCTCGGCACCGAAACCCTCGGCTCCGCCGGGGTGGGCGTCGATGGCGTCGAGCAGGGCCTGGAGGTTGGTGCCGGAGCCGGAAACCAGCACGACCAGGCGGGAGGCGGCCATGGGAGGCCCTTTCTCACAGGATTTGCGACGTTGGTCTTGTGTGGTCATACGAAACTTCGGGGTACCGATATACGGGGAACCATACGAAGCCACCGACCGCCTGCAACGATACCGGCACACGGGACCGCCCCCGAGGGACGGGGGGACGGGCGGGCGGTAGCGTCTGGCGTGCAAGCCGTACAACCCCGGCGCACACCGGGTCCACGGACGTCCACCACACCGTCCACGACACAGGGGAAGTAAGCCACTCGATGCCGGACCGCCGTCAGCCCGACCCCTCCACCGACGACAACCCCTTCGCGGCGCCCCCGGAGGGCCATCCCGAC
>NZ_JZWV01000529.1 GCF_000966975.1 Streptomyces katrae
CCGGAGGGCCGGCCCGACCAGCCGTGGCAGCCCCGGCAGCCGCAGCGCCCGCGCGACGGCGGCGACCCGTCGGGCCCGTCCGGCCCGAACCCCGGCCAGGAGCCCGGCGGGCCCGCCCGCTGGGACCCGATGGACCCGGTCCAGCGGCGCGCGCGGTACGCGATGCTCGGGGGCATGTGGGGGTTCTTCTTCTGCATCTTCGGGATCCCCTCGATGGGGCTGCTGCTGGGCGCGCTGGCGATGTACTGGGGGATCAGCGCGCTGCGCGGCCGCCCGGCGACCGCGGCCGACCCGACGAAGGGCACCCCGGCCCAGCCGGGCGGCCTCGCCGCCCTCGGCCCGGCGGCCCGGCCGCAGCGGGCGGCGGCGATCAGCGGCCTGGTCTCGGCGACGCTGGCGCTGCTGCTGGCGGGGACCTCGTACGGGCTGCAGCTGGCGTACAAGGACTTCTACGTCTGCCGCGACGACGCACTGACGCAGACGGCGGAACTCCAGTGCAACACGCTCCTCCCGGACAACGTGATCGGCAACATCCTGAAGGTCCAACACTGACCGCTACTTATGGCCCCGTCGGCGTTTGAGGCGCTGGGGGCACCTCCCGGCGGTAGCTGGGGGA
>NZ_JZWV01000530.1 GCF_000966975.1 Streptomyces katrae
GCCGGGGGACCCCGGGTCCCGGTGGGCGGTCCGGGCCACCCGGTCGGCCGCCCACAGCGCGAGCGAGGTCCCCTGGCCCAGGGTCGGGTTGGTGTGGGTGAGGGCGTCCCCGACGGGGACCATTCCGCTGACCACCGGGCCCCGCCCGTCGGCGAGGGGGCTCCACCGGTTGTCCAGCCCCGCGATGGCCAGTACCGCCGACAAGGGCTCGGCCCCCAGCCCCAGCCAGGCCGCGCCGGGCGGGAAGGTCCGGGCGGCGGCCTCGAAGACCGCCGGATCGCGCAGGGCTCCCCGGGTGGGGTCCCCGGTGTGCGCGAACACGGTCACGGCAAAGAGCCGGTTGTCGGACGGGAAGACGGCGCAGCCCGCGAAGGCACCGCCGGTCACCGTCCAGGGCCGGCGCGGCCCCTCGTCCACCCCGTCGGGCAGCCGGTACCAGCGGCAGAAGTACGCGAGGCCCGTGCGGTGCCGCTCGACGGTGCCGGGGCGGCAGCCGGCCGCGGCCAGCAGGGCCGCGGAGCCGCCGCGCCGGCCCGCCGCGTCCACCACGAGGTCGCCCGCGTACCCGCCGCGGGGCGTGCCCAGTCCGGTGACCCGGGGCCGCGGACCCCCTGCCGTGGTCAGCGCGGTGACCGGCTCCCCGTACCGCAGCACCGCGTCAGGCTCCGCGCGCAGGGCGGTCGTCAGCGCGCTCTCCAGCACGATGCGCCGGGCCTGGACCAGTACGAGGTCCTCGTCGCCGGACCGCGCCGGCGGCCGTACGTCGAACCAGTCGAGCTCGTGCCGCTCGCGGGCGCCGAGCCGGAGCATCTCGGCGTACACGTCGGGCAGCTCGGCCCGGAGCACCGCGCGGGCGGCGCCGAGCAGGAGGTGCGGCTGCGCCGCCTGGGGGACGCCGGGGCGGTGCCAGTCGAAGAAGTCCCGGTCGAGGGCGGCGCCGGGGGCCCGGGTGTCGCGTTCGAAGACCTCGGCGGTGTGTCCCCGCCGGACCGCGAGCAAGGCCGTCGCGAGCCCCGCGACCCCGCCGCCGATCACCAGCACATGTGCCATTGCGCGCCCCCGAACCGACGTACGTACGACGATCAGACCGACAGAGCCTGCACGCACGACCCCTGGCCGAAACTCGTACACCCGTCCGAGTGGCTCGTCCGGCACCTCCTTGACGCCCCGTCTCCTCACCGCGGCCAGTGGGACAATGAAGCTCCCCCCGCCGGACGAGGAAGAGGACATCCCCGAGTGACTCCCCAGCCCCCCGGACCCGCCGGCGCCCCGCGGGCCGTCCCCCAGCCCAACGCCGTCGTCGGGGTCGGGCTGATCGTGCTCGGCCCCGACGGCCGGGTACTGCTCGGCCAGGCGCACGACGGCCGCTGGGAGCTGCCCGGCGGCAAGGTCGACCCCGGGGAGGGCTTCGAGCAGGCCGCCGCGCGCGAGCTCGCCGAGGAGACGGCCCTGCGCACCACCCCGGAGGCCGTCGAGGTGCTGGCCGTCCAGATCGCCGCCGCGGAGACCGGCCTGACCCGGCTGACGGCGGCCGCCCTGACCCGCTCCGCCGAGGGCACCCCGGCCGTCACCGAACCGCACAAGATCGCCCAGTGGCGCTGGTTCGCCCCGGAGGAGATCCCCGCGGCGCTCTACGCCCCCTCGGCCGCGGTCCTGCGCGCCTGGAACCCCGGCCTCACCACCCTGCCCGAGGTCCCCTGCCACGACTACACCACCCGGCCGACGGACACCTCGCCGGAGAACCCCTAGACCCTGCGGGACACCCCCCGGCCCCTGCCGGACACTCCCCAGCCCCCCATCGGCACTCCCTAGACCCCCTGCCGGGGAGCGAAGTTGCCCTCGCGCAGGTCTTCGGCCAGCAGCCGCTTGGCGATCGCGTCCGCCGCCGCCCTCAGCTCCGCGCTGCGCGGGCGGCCGCGGTCCCGCTCCAGCTGGTCGCCCAGCCACTGGGCCCAGGCGGCGGAGATGACGTCGGCCTCCCGCTGACCGCCCCGGGTGAGGCTGAAGAACCCGTTCTGCCGGGTCAGGTAGCCCTCCTCCACCATCCGGTCGAAGACCGGCAGCAGCACCTCCGGCGGCAGCGAGCGGCGTGAGGCGATCAGCCCCAGGCCGGCGTGGCCGACCGTACGCGTGAGGAGGTCCACCTGCATCACGGCCCACGCGCCGGCCATGTCCAGCCGGGTGTCGGAGGCCTCCACGATGGCCCGGGCCTGCTGCGGGCCCATGTTCCGCACCAGCTTGCCCACCGCCAGTTCCAGCAGCTTGGCCGAGTCCCCGGAGGCCGTGGCGGGCGAGGCGAAGCCGTCGCCCATGTCCGTGGACGCGGCGCGGGCGGTGTCGCGCAGCCGGACCTGTTTGAGGAAGAGCCCGACGACGAAGCCCACGGCCGCCACCGGCACGGTCCACAGGAACACGGTGTGCAGGGCCTCGGTGTACGCGCCGACGATCGGGCCCGACGTCGCCGGGTCGAGCCCGTGCACCCCGCGCGGGCTCTGCGCCGCCGCCGCGAGCCGCGCCGGGTCCTGGCCGGTGGCCCGGGCGGCCGCGGCCACGGCGGTCTTCAGCTCGGGGCCCAGGCTGTTGGCGTAGATGGTCCCGAACACTGCGGTCCCGAACGAGCTGCCCAGCGTACGGAAGAAGGTGACGCCGGAGGTGGCCGTGCCGAGGTCGGCGTAGTCCACGGTGTTCTGCACGGCGATGGTGAGCACCTGCATGCACAGGCCGATCCCGGCGCCGAGCACGAGCATGTACACCGATTCCAGCCAGGCGCCGGTCTCCGCGTCCATGCGCGACAGGAGGTAGAGGCCCGCGCCCATCACCGCGCAGCCCACGATGGGGAAGATCCGGTACCGGCCGGTCCTGCTGGTGACGTTGCCGCTGAAGACGGAGGCGATCAGCAGGCCGATGACCAGCGGCAGGGTCCGTACGCCCGAGAGGGTGGCGGAGTTCCCGTCCACGTACTGGAGGTAGGTCGGCAGGAAGGTCATCGCGCCGAGCATGGCGAAGCCGACGACGAAGCTGAGCACCGAGCAGACCGTGAAGACGGGATTGCGGAACAGCCGCATCGGCAGCATCGGTTCGGCGGCCCGCGTCTCCGCCAGGCAGAACAGCGCGAGCGCCAGTACACCGCCCGCCAGAAGTCCGATGATCATCCCGGAGGCCCAGGGGTACTCGTTCCCGCCCCAGCTGGTGGCCAGGATCAGGGCGCTCGACCCGGCCGCGACCAGGGCGATGCCCAGGTAGTCGATACGGGGCCGGCCCCCGGCCCGTACCGAGGGGATGGTCCGGGCGGCCACGGCGACCACCAGCACCCCGAGGGGGACGTTGACGTAGAAGGCCCAGCGCCAGCTCAGGTGGTCGGTGAACAACCCGCCGAGCAGGGGGCCGATGACGGTGGCGACGCCGAAGACGGCGCCGATCGCGCCCTGGTAGGTGCCGCGCTCGCGCAGCGGAACCACCTCCGCGATGAGCGCCATGGAGGTGACCATGAGGCCGCCGGCGCCGAAGCCCTGGACCCCGCGCCACAGGATCAGCAGGGTCATGTTGCCGGCGAGTCCGCAGAGGAAGGAGCCGGTGATGAAGACGACCGCGGAGATCTGGAAGACAACCTTCCGGCCGAAGAGGTCGCCGAACTTGCCGACGAGCACGGTCGCGACCGTCTCGGCGAGCAGGTACGCGGTCACCACCCAGGCCATGTGGTCCCCGCCGCCGAGGTCCCCCACGATCGTGGGCAGGGCGGTGCCCACGATCGTCTGGTCGAGGGCGGCCAGCAGCACGCCGAGCATGATCGTGCCGAAGACGACATTGCGCCGCCGCCGGTCGAGCGCCGGCGGCGCCGCGGCCGCGGCGGGGGCAGTGGTCACCCTCGCACTGTCACAGCCGGGCGCCCGCCCCGCATGCCGCAAGCCGCCGTACGGGTGCCCCCCTCCCGGCGGCCCCGACGGCCCCGGCGGACCGGACTCAGCGCAGGTACGCCAGCCCGGGGTGCTCCGCCGCGTAGCCGTCCAGGAGCCGCCGGGCCACGGACACGGAGTCCACCAGCGGGTGCAGCGCGAAGGCCTTCACGGCGTCCGCCCGGGAGCCGCTCGTAGCGGCGGCCAGGACGGCCCGCTCGGCGGCCTTCACCGAGGTCACCAGCCCCACCGCGTGCAGGGGCAGCGGGGCCACGGACACCGGGTGGGCCCCGTTCGCGTCGACCAGGCAGGGCACCTCGATGACCGCCTCCGCGTCCAGCACGGACAGGGTCGAGCCGTTGCGGACGTTGAGGATCAGCGTGCTCCGCTCGTCGCGGGCGATGGCCCGCATCAGCGCCAGGGCCACCTTCTCGTAGCCGCCGGACTCCAGGTCGCTCTCCTCGCGCTCCCCGACACCCGCCACCTCGCGGTTCTCGGACATGTACGTGGCCTCGCGCTCGGCCCGGGTCCGGTCCCAGGCGGCCAGCGCCGCCCCGGCGGGCTGCTCCGGCCGGCCCGCCTCGGCGTAGAAGCCGCGCTGCTGGTCGCGCAGGAAGGCCCCGCGCGTCTGCTTGGCCTCCTGGTAGGCCCGTACGGTCTCACGGTTGAAGTAGTAGTAGTGCAGGTACTCGTTCGGGATCGCGCCCAGCGAGCGCAGCCAGTCGGCCCCGAAGAGACGGCCCTCCTCGAAGGACTCCAGCGCCCGCTCGTCGGCCAGCAGCCGGGGCAGTTCGTCGCGGCCGCCGACGTACAGGCCGCGCACCCAGCCCAGGTGATTGAGGCCCACGTAGTCGATCCAGGCCTCCGCGGGGCGGGCGACGCCCAGCAGCCGGGCGATCCGGCGGCCGAGGCCCACCGGCGAGTCGCAGATGCCGATGACCCGCCCGCCCAGCTCCTGCGACATCGCCTCGGTGACCACCCCGGCCGGGTTGGTGAAGTTGATGACCCAGGCCTCCGGTGCGGTGCGGGCGATCCGGCGCGCCAGCTCCCGGGCCACCGGGACGGTCCGCAGACCGTACGCGATCCCGCCCGCGCCGACCGTCTCCTGGCCGAGCACGCCCTCGGCCAGGGCGATCCGCTCGTCCGCCGCACGCCCCTCCAGGCCGCCGACGCGGATCGCGGAGAAGACGAAGTCGGCCCCGCGCAGGGCCTCGTCCAGGTCCCGGGTGGCGGTGACCTCCGGGGCGTCCGCCGCTCCGGAGGCGGCGGCCTGGTCCGCGAGCACCCGGGCCATGGCGGCGAGCCGCACGGGGTCCTCGTCGTAGAGGGTCACCCGGGACACCCGGCCCTCGGCGTGGTCGCCGAGCAGTGCTCCGTAGACGAGCGGGACGCGGAATCCGCCCCCGCCGAGGATGGTCAACCGCACGCCCCTACCGTCCTTCCGGCCTTTCGAGGTACCCATCGCCGCCGCCGCCCGGGGCAGGAGGCCCCGGGCGGCGGCACGAATGCCACGATCGGCGACATCCGCTCGATGTCGCCGATCGTGGCATTCGATCCTCGGCGCCCGGCGGTGGCGTACCGGAGCTCCGCCGGATCACCGCCGCCGCGCGCGCCGTGGCAGCGCTCGGGGACCAGTGTCCCCCGCCGTGCCGGTTTCCCGGCGCCCCGGTTCAGTCCCCCAGCGCCGGAACCGCCCGCAGGCGGGCCCCCTGCTGGGGGAACCCGGCGCCGCCGCGCACCGGGCCGGTCGGCAGGCCCTGCGGGGCGGAGAGCACCAGGGTGATCCGCGTGAGCCCCATGCCGTCGAGCATCCGGCTGGTTTCGGCCACCATCCGGCAGCGCACCAGACCCCAGCCCGGGTCGGGGTGGCGCACCGTCCGCACCGCGCCGTCCTGTTCGGCCGCCTCCTGCCCGTGGGTGGTCAGCCAGTGCGGGACGCCGTAGCGGTAGGCCGCCTCCATGAACGGGTCCCGGGCCACCTCCTGACGGATGCTCCGCAGGCCCTCGTCCTCCGGGGACTCCGACAGCGCGGTGGCGAACTGGGCCAGCAGCGGTACGCACCAGGCCGGTTCGTGGTCCTCCAGCACGGCGGCGGCGTCCGGGTGGAACAGCACGAAGCGCAGGAAGTTGTCGTCGGGCAGGGCCGTCGGGTGCGGTCTCACCGCCTGGAAGAGCCTGTCGAAGGCCGAATTGGTGAGGGCCACGTCCCATCGGTGGTCCACCAGGAAGCTCGGGTAGGGCACGGCCTCCATCAGGGCCGCGTAGTCGACCAGGTAGTCGCGCTGGGCCGGGTCCTGGGGCAGCCGGCTCTCCTCGGCCGCGCGCCAGGTGGGCGGCGGGTCACGGTCGACCATGATCCGGAAGAGCCAGAAGCACTGCCGCTCGCTCATCTCCAGGGCCTCGGCCAGGGCGAGGAGCTTGCGGTCCGTCCACTCCTTGACCAGTCCGCGCTCCCAGTTCCCGTACGCGCGTACGCTGATGCGCAGACGCGCCGCGAGGTCTTCCTGGCTCAGGCCCAGTTCTTCGCGGCGTTGGCGCAAAATCTCCTTGCGCCTTTCCGACCGCACTGCGCCGCGGGCGGACTCGTCGCCCGCCAGGCGCTCCTCACCGGCTCGGACGAGGCCATCAGACGGGCCCACCGCTGCGAGATGTGGCACCGAGAGCTCCCCCTCCTCAACGGTCTGGATCTTCATTTCCGTGTGGCGATCCTGCTACCGACTTCATTCGAGTGTCAACTATTGTGGCAATTCCAGCCTGGCGACAGCTCATTCGCGCCACAGCTGTGGCAAGTTATGGCTCTCCCAAAACAAACCGGATAGATTCCCTGAGGCCGACCACGTGCCCACTGACCTCGCGCGATCTAGGAGAACCACTGGTGACAGACGGCTTCCCGGCTCCCGTCGCGGTGGCCAACGCGCCCCTGGCGGCAACCGTCACGCGGGTCGCCGAGCTGGCGAACAAAATGGGCCGCGACCCGAACCAGGTCTTCGACCTCCGCCGCCTCTCGGAGGCCTCCGGTGTCCCCACGGACGTGATCAGGTCCCTCCTCGACGGCAGGCGGGCCGGTGAACCCGATCTCCAGGCGCGCTTCCTCCAGCGCCTCGACCTGCTCCGGCGGACCCGGGTGAAGCCCAACGGCCGCCGCTACACCCAGCAGGAGATCGCGGACGGCGCCGGGATGTCGCGGCAGCAGGCCGGCGCCCTCATCAACGGCGACCGGCGGCCCACCATGGAGCACTGCGACGCCATCCAGCGCTTCTTCGGGGTGCACGCGGGCTTCCTCACCGCCCATGACGCCGACGCCCTCACCGACGCCCTCCAGCGCACCGAGCAGCAGCTCCTCCAGGACTTCGCGGGCCGCGAGCGGCAGACCGTACCGGCCGAGGCCGCCACGGCCGGCGACCCGCTCGCCCGGCTCCTGCAGAACCACGGGGTCCGGGGCATCGCCTGGCGCGCCGCCCAACTGCCCAGCGACAAGCACCGGGACAAGGTGACCGAATGGCTGGACATGCTTCTCGAAAGCGTCAAACCGAACGAATCATGACCCAGTCGAAAGTCTGGATCTGATCCTTGAGTCCTGATCCGGATCCGCGTCGACGGGGAGAACGGTGAGCATAGGCAGAGCGCAGCGGCGGTTGTGCGCGGAGCTGGTGTCCGGCATCAAGCTGGCCGCCCCCGTGGAACCCGTGGACCTCTACACCGCGCTCTGCGACGGCATGAGCAGGCACCGGGGCCGCCCGGTGCAGTTCCGGATGGCGGCTTTCCCGCAGGGGACCGCCAGCGGCCTGTGGCTCGACATGGCGGACCGGGACCTGGTGGTGATCGAGGAGCGCACCGCGCCCGACCACCAGCTGGTGATCCTGGGACACGAGCTCTGGCACATGAAGGCCGGACACTGCAGCCACCACGTCGACGGCGCCGCCGTCGCGGCCCGGCTGCTGAGCGACGGGGCCGACCTCGGCGAGACGGTCCGCAGCGTCGCCGCCCGCACCCGCGCCGACGTCAGGGAGGAGACCGAGGCCGAAACCTTCGGCCTCCTCCTCGGCAGCAGATGCCGCACCTGGCTGGCCGGATCCTCCGGCGGACGGCCGGCCGGCCGGCGGGACGAGCTGGCGAGCTGGCCGGACGGATCGAGACCTCCCTCGGCTACCGGGGGCACAGGAACGACCGTTGAAAGGACCGGACTACTACATCCCGGCAGCGGCGATGGCGATCTCCCTCGTCTGCAAGCTGCCGGCCCTGCGCACCAACTGGCGCGATCCGCTCCTGCGGTCGGTCTGTTTCCTGCTCCTCCTCGCCGGCGCGGTCTTCACCTTCGCCGCCCCGCCCACCATCGAAGCCGTCAACCGCTGGACGGGGATCCCCAACTTCTCCGCCCCCCTCGTCTACTGCCTGATGACCGCCTTCAGCGCCTCCTGCCTCGTCCTGGTCTTCAACTGGCGCGGCGGCCCCGCGGAGGAGATCAGGCACACGTCACTGCGCTGGATCGCCGGCTACTCCGTGGTCATCTCGGCGATCGTCGTGCTGTTCGCCCTCGGCTCGGCGCCCGTCGAGCGGCTGGTCGACTTCGACACGTACTACGCGAACACCCCCTACATCCGGCTGATGATCGCCTCCTACCTGCTGGCGCACAACGTGGCCGTGATGATGATGGTCTCGATGTGCTGGCGCTGGTCGCTCCAGGTCTGCGGCTGGCTCCGGGCGGGCCTGCTGATCATCGTGTCGGGATACGCCATCAGCCTGGCCTACGACGCCGCGAAGATGTCCGCCGTCGCCGCCCGCTGGCTCGGCCACGACCTGGACTTCCTGAGCACCCTCGTCGCCCCGCCGCTCGCCTCCGCCGGCGCGCTGGTCAGCTCGGTGGGCTTCGTGCTGCCCCTGCTGTACCAGCGGGTGTCGGACAGCTGGCGGACCTGGAGCACCTACCGGAACCTGGGGGCGCTGTGGCAGGAGGTGCAGAGCACCGCGCCGAGCGGCACACCGGGGGTGCGGATGTCCTGGTGGTCCCCGGCCGAGATCCGGGTGATCCAGCGGGAGTCCGACATCCACGACGGGTTCCTGAGGCTGGGCCCCTGCTTCGACCGGCGCCACCGCGACACCGCCTACGAGCGGGCCCTGGCGGCCGGCGCGGACGAGGAGACGGCCCGCGCCGTGGCGGACGCGGCGATGGTGGCGGCCGCGGTGACGGTCTGCGCCGCCCACCCGGAGGCGGCGGGGAGCGAGGAGGACCAGGCGGAGGAGAACCGGGTGCTCCTCACCGCCGACGGGCCGCGCGACCTCGTCCGGATCTCGCACGCGCTGCGGCACTCGCCGCTGGTGGCCGCCGCCCGACGGCAGGCGGCCCCGGCGGGGGGCTGAACCCGCCGGGGCCGGGCTGCAGGGCCTTCAGGGGCGCCCCGGGCACCCGGGGGCCTCTCAGCGGGAGGCCGTCACCGACAGGGCCGGGAACAGGTCCTGGAAGGCGCCCGCGGAGTCGGTGCCGTCGCGCCCGAAGGGGGCGTCGAAGCTCCAGACCATGAACAGCAGGAACACGATCAGCGCGCTGAACAGACCGGCCAGCAGCAGCTCGCGGCCGGAGCGCCGGATCTGCAGGGTGAAGATCAGCCCGATGGTGACGACCCCGCCGACCACCAGCCCGACCCAGACCACGCTCGGCAGGGTGGACTCGTCGCTCTGCGTCCGCGAGTGCCGGGCGTCGTCGGCGGCCGCGATCTGGTCGAGCAGCGGCTGGTAGGCCTGCGCCTGGAGCTCGTTGGCGGGGCTCTGGTGGGTGACGTCCGTACGCAGCTTCCCGAGCAGCTCGGCGCCCTCGGGAGAGGCCTCCTTGCCGTCGACCAGCCGCGGCCAGTCGACGTTCACGGTGTGGGAGACGTACGCGTCCACCTCGCCGCGGATCCGGTCGCGGACGGGTGCCGGGTAGACGTCGGCCCGCTGGGTGACCTCGTACAGCGACTGGGCCTCGCGGCGCACGCTGTCCTCGGCGGCGCCGCGCGCCTCCCAGACCCCCGCGATGGCCAGGCCCAGGACGATCGCGTAGACCACACCGACCATCATCGTCATGTACTCGATGACGTCAGGGGTTTCGCTGGTGTCCTCGTCGTCCGCGACCCGGCGGTGCCGGATCACGGTCATGGCGAGGACGAGGGCGCAGACGAGCGCCATGGCAATGGCCAGGACCAGCCATTCGGACACGAGGGATCTCCCGTTCGTGGATGCGTCGGTGTGTCAGCGGCTCGGTGCCGCGGTGCCGCGGTGCGGCGGAATCTCAGGAGGCCGGGCCGCGGCCCTTGGAGCGGGGGCGCAGCGCGGCGGCGGCGAGCACGGCCGGGGTGGTGACGACCACCATCAGCATCATGGTGCTCAGCCCGTTCGGGCCGCGCCGCTCCAGGGCCACGGAGCGGTACGGGCGGGCGGACCGGAGGCTGCGGCCGGCCCCGCCTGCGCCACGGGCGCGGACGCCGGCGGGACCGGGGGCGGCTGCGCCACGTCCCCCGGCGCCGGGGCGTCGGGCCTGGGGACCCCCGGCAGCCCCGGTGCCTCCCCGGGGTGGTGCACGGCGGGCCGCTCGGCGCCGGGCACCCGCACCCGCACGGCGGGCGGGACCACGGCCGGGGTGCCCGGGCGGGCGACGGGCGGCGGGGGCATGGCCGGCCGGCCGGCCGGACGCGCGGGCCGGCCCGCCGGTACGCAGATGTCGACCCGGGCCCCGCTGCCGTGCCCGTCACCGGCGACCGCCACATGGCCGTGCAGCGGGCAGAGCGCGGCCACCATGCCCGCCCCGGCGTAGTACTGCCAAGCCGTCACCGAGGTCCTCCGATCCGGCAGCCGATATGAGGGTTACGGCTGAAGAAACGATCAAGGGACCGGTTCGACACGCGCCGGACGGGTCAAGATCCTTGTCCGAAGGGTGACTTCGGTCCCGCCCCGTGACGCCCGGGCAGCCGGGCGGCCCCGGGCGGCCGGCCCCGGTCCGACCACGGCCCGGCCACGTCCCGATCACGGCCCGACCACGGCCCGGCCACGGCCCGGACACCCTGACGGACCACTCCGGCTCCGCGTCCGCCCACCGGGCGCGGCCAGGTGACGGCCCGTCGGGTCGGGTGGCCGATCACCTAGGCTGGTGCCCGTGTCCGGATCCACCGCTCCAGCCCCCGCGCCGCTCCCCGAACAGCCCGTGGCGGTCTGGCGGGCCCTGCGGCTGCCGTTGCGGTTCCTGGGGTCCTGGTGGCCCCTGCGGTGCTGGGCGTACCTCGGCAGCGGGTTCGTGCTCGGGTACGGGGTGCTGTGCGCGCTGGCGCTGCTCCTCGGGCTCGGGGTGCTGCTGGCGGTCGCCGGGATCGGGCTGGTCCTGCTGGCGGGCGCCCTGGCCGGGGCGGTGCCCCTCGGGGAGCTGGAGCGACGGCGGCTGCGGTGGGCCGAACCGGAGCCCGTCGCCGATCCGCACACCTCGCTCGCGGGGGCCGGGGCGGGTGCCTGGCTGCGGACGCGGCTGCGGGAGCGCGCCACCTGGCGGGAGTTCGGGTACGCGCTGCTGTTCGGGCCGGTCTTCGGGGCGGCCGGGTTCGGGGTGCTGGCCCTGCTGGCCCTCTCCCTGCTCCTGGTGGTCGCCCCGGTGATCGTGTGGGCCCTCGCCCCGGAGCCGGTGATGCTGATACCCGGCGAGGCGGTGGCGGGCCCGCTGGAGGCCCTGGGCGGGACGGCCGTGGGCCTCGCCGGGCTGGTCCTCGCCGCGTACGCGGCCGCGCTGGTCACCGGGGCGCAGGTGAAGACGGCCCGGGTGCTGCTCGGGCCGCGCGAGGAGGACGCGCGGGTCCTGGAGCTGACCCGCTCGCGGGTCCGGCTGGTGGAGGCCTTCGAGGCGGAACGGCGCCGCATCGAACGGGACCTGCACGACGGGGCCCAGCAGCAGCTGGTCGCCCTCAGCATGACGCTGGGCCTCGCGGAGCTGGAGCTGCGCCGGGCCGCCGGTGCGGAGGGAGCCGGTGGCACCACCGGCGCCGACGGAGCCGACGGGGCCACCAGGGCCGACGGAGCCGCCGTCCTCGTGCGCCGGGCGCGCGAGGAGGCGAAGCTGGCCCTGGCCCAGCTGCGGGACCTCGTCCGGGGCATGCACCCCCAGGTGCTGACGGACCACGGGCTGGCCGCGGCCGTCGCCGAGGTCGCGCTGCGCCATCCCGTGCCGGTCACGGTGGACCTCCAGGTGCCCCGGCTGCCTGAACCAGTGGAGGTCACCGCGTACTTCACCGTCACCGAGGCCCTCGCCAACGCCGCCAAGCACAGCGGCGCCTCGCGGGTCGCCGTCGCCGGTAGGGTCGAGGGCGGCCGGCTCACCCTCACCGTCACCGACGACGGCCGCGGCGGGGCCGATCCCGGCGCGGGGGCGGGCCTGGCGGGACTCGCGGACAGGGTGGCGATGTTGCGGGGGAGGCTGACGGTGTCCAGCCCGGTCGGCGGGCCGACACGGCTGCGGGTGGAGGTGCCGTGCTCCGGGTGATCCTGGCCGAGGACTCCGTCCTGCTGCGCGCCGGCCTGACGGAGCTGCTGGGCCTCGGCGGGCACCGGGTCCTCGCCGCCGTCGGCGACGCCCCCGCCCTGCTGCGGGCCGTGGAGGCCGAGCGGCCCGACGTGGTGGTCACGGACGTGCGGATGCCGCCCGGGCTGCGCGACGAGGGGCTGCGGGCCGCGCTCGCCCTGCGCTCCCGGGACCCCGGCCTGCCGGTCCTGGTGCTGTCCCAGTACGTGGCCACCGCCTACGCCACGCAGCTGTTCACCGGGGGTTCCGCGGCCGGGCTGGGCTATCTGCTCAAGGACCGGGTCGGCGAGGTCGAGGAGTTCCTCGACGCCGTACGCAGGGTGCACGGGGGACAGACCGTCATCGACCCCGAGGTGGTCCGCGTCCTGCTGGCCCCCCGGCGCGCGGACGACCCCCTCGCCCGGCTCACCCCCCGCGAGCGCGAGGTGCTCGCCCTGATGGCGGAGGGGCTCAACAACCAGGCGCTGGCGGCACGGCTGTTCGTCACCGAGGCGTCCGTCGTGAAGCACGCGGGCAGCATCTTCACCAAGCTGGAGCTGGACCCGACCGAGGGCAACCGCCGCGTCCTGGCCGTGCTGGCCCACCTGCGCGGGGCGGGCGCGTAGGGGACGCCGGACCGACGACCACCGGCACCGGCACCGGCACCGGCACCCTGGTGAAGTCCGTGGAGCCATCGGCGCCGGAACCGCCCGCGCGACCCCGCCGCGGCGCGCGCGGGGCGGGCCGCCGCCCGCGCGCAAGGCCCGGCGCCGGCATAGTGATGAGGCTGTGACCTGGGGGTGTTCAGATCCGCGGAAGGGCTCACTAGGGTCTCAGGGTGGCGAAGAACGATGCGATACCCCCAGGCCAGGACGGACCCGGCGAGGACAAGTGGAACGTGGTCCTCGACGAGGACTTCGTCCGTGGCGCCTCGTTCCACGAGCCCGCCGCGCCGGGGCGCACACGCACCTGGCCGATCGTTCTCGGGCTGTGCCTGCTGATGGGGGCCCTGGCCCTGGTCACGCTGAAGATGTCGGAGCCCTCCGACGAGGAACGGGTGACCGCCAGGCCGAGGAAGACTCCGTCCGCCGCCGCGGCCCCCGCCCCGGCCGCCTCGGCCCTTCCCGCCGCCGGCCGGCCCATGGTTCCGCTGGCCGACGTGTTCCCGGCCGGGGTCCCGGACGGGTCCGGGGGCGCCTTCACCCGGGTCGGCGCCAAGGTGCTGGACTCCTGCACCGAGGCGGATTCCGTCGGCCCCCGCCTCGCCGCGATGATCGCCGACGGCAAGGGCTGCGTCGGCGAGCAGGTCGCCCTCTACAAGGACGCGCAGAACAACCAGTTCACCATCGCCGTCTTCACCATGAAGGACCCCAAGGACACCCTGAGGGTGGTGACCGAACTGACGATGGCCTTCGACGACTACCAGGTCGGCGTGCAGGCCCCGCCCCCCGGATCCGGCCTGGCGGTCCTGGGGCCCGAGACCGGGCTGGTGCAGTCCTTCACCGGCGTGGGCCGGGTCATGGTGGTCGGGCTCGGGCAGTGGTCCGACGGCCGTACCGCCGACTTCCAGAAGCTGGTCGACCGGCTGGGCCCGCTGCAGGGCGCGGTCGGCGCGAAGGTGAACCAGTACGAGGGCGCCGGCGCCCCCTGACCCCGCCCCTCCCCTCAG
>NZ_JZWV01000531.1 GCF_000966975.1 Streptomyces katrae
GCCCTCCCCTCAGCGGACCGGCGCCGGACGCGGCCCCCTCCTCCCCGACCGGGCCACCACCCGTGAGGGGACGGCCCCGGCGGGGGCGGCCGAGCGGGCCCACACCACGAGCAGCACCGGCAGCGCCAGGTAGCCGAAACGAGCGGCCGGGGCCAGCAGGAAGGCCAGGGTCAGCCCGAGCGCGAGGCGGTCCGCCGCGGCCACCAGCGTGCGCGGCGGGCGCACCCACAGCGAGAGAGCCACCCCCAGCCCGCCCAGCCCCAGCAGGGCCACCGTCAGGTACCAGCCCCACGGCCCGAGTTCCGCCAGCAGGTGCCCCGGCAGGGGGCTGGCCGCCGGGGTCGCCACCTCGGACCGGCCCGTCGGGAAGGCGAACACCTGCCGCCACAGCTCCCCCGGCTGGAGCAGGGCCCCCGGCAGCACCAGGGCGGCCGTGACCGCCCCCGCCACCACCGCGCACCGGACCGCCGCCCGGGCTCCGCGGCGGGAGCCGAGCAGGGCGGCCGCCACCGCCACCGCGGGCAGCGCCGTCCACTTGAGGGCGCACGCCGCGCCCAGCGCCACCCCGGCCAGGGCCGGCCGGCCGGAGGCGGCCGCCGCGAGGGCGAGGCAGCACAGCCCCGCCAGCGGCAGGTCCACCCCGCTCACCGCCAGCGGAAGTGCCACCACCGGCGAAGCCACCAGCAGCGGGAGCAGCGGCGAGGGGGCCGCGC
>NZ_JZWV01000532.1 GCF_000966975.1 Streptomyces katrae
GCCGAGGAGGCGGCGGCCGGCCCACGTACCGCCGGCCAGGGCGGCCGCGCACCAGATGCGGGCGTCGCCCAGCAGTCGGACCGCCCATCCCCCTCCCCCGCCGGAGCCGCCGTCGAGCAGGGCGCGGGGGAGGCCGAGGAGGGACATGGCCGGGAGGTAGGGGGTGTACTCCCCGACGCCGGCGGGGTGGTCCACGTACGTCTTCCCGGTGGCCAGGAGGAGCCGCCCCGACCGTTCGATCACGCCGACCTCGGACTGGCCCTGCCCGGTCAGGACCAGGTACAGGAGGGGTACGGCGACGGCGCCCAGCAGGGCCGCGCCGAGCGCCTCCCGGCGCCGGCCGAGGGCGGTGGCCGCGGCGGCGGCGAGGTACCCGGCGGCCGCGCACCAGCCCCACAGGCGGTGCGGGGCCAGGCCGGAGAAGAGCGGGAAGGACAGGGCCCACACGGCGGCGAGCAGCCAGCCGGCGGTCCACCGGACGGTACGGGAAGGGGTCATGGACCCATTCCAGCCGCGCGGCCCCGCCCGGGTCTGCACGCCTGGGCGGAGCTTCCGTGGTGGGGTTTTCCCTACCGGGGCCCCGGGCCGGGTACGCCGAAGGGCGCGACCCGGGACGGGGTCGCGCCCTTCGGGCGGCGTTCACACGGGGGCTCAGGCCTCCGGGGAACCGCCGAAGCGCTCGCGGTAGGACTCCAGGTCCTCCTCGGTGACGCGGGCGAAGAGCACCGGCGGCACGGTGAACGGGGTCCCGGCCGGGACCGCGTCCAGCGCCCTGGCCTGCTCCGGGGTCACCCAGGTCGTGGTGTCGCCGGGCAGGTCGAACGCGGTGCGCATGGCGCGCGCCGAGGCCGGGATGAACGGCTCGGAGACCACCGAGTAGAGGTGGATGAGGTTCATCGCCGTGCGCAGGGTGAGCGCGGCGGCCTCCAGGTCGGTCTTGACCTCCAGCCAGGGGGCCTTCTCGTCCAGGTAGGCGTTGCCCGCGGACCACAGGGCGCGCAGCGCGGCGGCGGCCTTGCGGTACTGGAGGGTCTCCATGTGGCCCTCGTACTCGGCGAGCAGCTCGGCGATCTGCTCGCCCAGCTTGGCCTCGGCCTCGCCGGCGGGGCTGCCGGCCGGGACCTCGTCGCCGAACTTCTTGCGGGAGAAGGTCAGGACGCGGTTCACGAAGTTGCCGAGGGTGCCGCCGAGGTCCTTGTTGACCGTGGCGGCGAAGTGCTCCCAGGTGAACGAGGAGTCGTCGGACTCGGGGGCGTTGGCGATCAGGAAGTAGCGCCAGAAGTCGGCCGGGAGGATCTCCAGCGCCTGGTCGGTGAAGACGCCGCGCTTCTGCGACGTGGAGAACTTGCCGCCGTAGTACGTCAGCCAGTTGAAGGCCTTGACGTAGTCGACCTTCTTCCAGGGCTCGCGGGTGCCGAGCTCGGTGGCCGGGAACATCACCGTGTGGAACGGGACGTTGTCCTTGGCCATGAACTGGGTGTAGCGGACGTCCTCGGCCTCGAACCACCAGGACTTGTAGTCGCGGTTCGCCGGGTCGGCGTCGGCCCACTCCTTGGTGGAGGCGATGTACTCGATCGGCGCGTCGAACCAGACGTAGAAGACCTTGCCCTCGGCGGCCAGTTCGGGCCAGGTGTCGGCCGGGACGGGGACGCCCCAGTCGAGGTCGCGGGTGATGGCGCGGTCGTGGAGACCCTCGGTCAGCCACTTGCGGGCGATGGAGGAGGCCAGCTGCGGCCACTCCTCCTCGTGGCGCGCGACCCAGGCCTCGACCTCGTGCTGGAGCTTGGACTGCAGGAGGAAGAGGTGCTTGGTCTCGCGGACCTCCAGCTCGGTGGAGCCGGAGATGGCCGAGCGGGGCTCGATCAGGTCCGTGGGGTCCAGGACGCGGGTGCAGTTCTCGCACTGGTCGCCGCGGGCCTTGTCGTAGCCACAGTGCGGGCAGGTGCCCTCGACGTAGCGGTCCGGCAGGAAGCGGCCGTCGGCGGGCGAGTACACCTGCCGGATCGCACGCTCCTCGATGAAGCCGTTCGCCTGGAGCTGCCGCGCGAAGTGCTGGGTGATCTCGGCGTTCTGCGCGGAGGAGCTGCGGCCGAAGTAGTCGAAGGACAGCTCGAAGCCGTCGTAGACCGCCTTCTGGGCGTCGTGGGCCTGCGCGCAGAACTCGGCGACCGAGATCCCGGCCTCCTTCGCGGCGAGTTCGGCGGGGGTGCCGTGCTCGTCGGTGGCGCAGATGTACAGGACGTCGTGGCCGCGCTGGCGGAGGTACCGGGAGTACACATCCGCCGGAAGCATCGACCCGACCATGTTGCCCAGGTGCTTGATCCCGTTGATGTAGGGAAGCGCGCTGGTGATCAGGTGTCGAGCCATCCTCGGATGCTCCATTTCAGTTCATTTCTACGGATCCATGCGGGTGCGTTCGGCGGCGTCCCGTCCGGGGCGTGCCGTGCCGGATACACATGGTGAGGCGGTTCATCGTATCGAACCGCGGGCACGGACCCCGACCGGTATCCGGTGGGCGGACGCGGAGGTGCCGACGGGATATGCGTACGGGCCGACGGGCCCTCCGCGTGGTCGGGATCGTTCACGAACCGGTCACACCCAACGCAATCCCTTCAGCTTCCTCATCCACGCCCCCCGAGTGCGCCGGTGGTGCTCTCATGGACCGGCACCAGGGGATGAGGTGGGGAACGGTGAACGATGGCGGACCGGAGGAGTCCGGCGGGGCCGTGGGACTGCCCAGCCGGCGGCGGCAGCCCACGCCCATGAGCCAGTGGGACCCGACCGCGCGCCTGTCGTACTGGGCCTTCCACAGCAACCGGCGGCCCGCGTACATGCGCTTCGCGTACCTCCAGCTCGGCTCCGACACGGACGCCGAGGACGCGGTGGACGCCACCTTCGACTCGATCATGCACGAATGGCTCCGCATGCTGCACATGGACCGACTCGACGCCTACGCCTGGACCGTGCTGAAACAGCGCATCGTCGACTGGCAGCAGCGCCGCGACCCCCGCCTGCGCCGGCCCGAGCCGATGGACATCAGCGCCTTCGAGGCGGCCCTGAAGGAGGCCCACCCCGACCAGTACGAGGTGCTGACCGACACCATCCGCTTCTACCAGGCCGTCTCCCGCCTCGCCGAGGGCCAGCGGGACACCGTGATGCTGCGCTACGGGCTCCAGTGCACGCCGGGCGAGGCCGCCGCCGTGATGGGCGTCGACGAGGCCACCGTCCGCTCGCAGCTCGGCCAGGCCCACCGGCGCCTCGCGCGGCTGCTCGACGCCGTACCCGAGTCATGACCGCCGCCGCCGACGACGACCGCACCGGGGCGGACGGGGACCGCGCCGCGGCCCCCCGCCCCCTGTCCGAGTTCCTGCTCCGCGCGGGCGTCCGCGACCGCTACCCGCACTACGACCTGGGCGCCGCCGAGGCCCGGCTGCTGCGCGTCCCCCGCCCTTCGGGCGCCCCGGCCGCCCCGCCCGCCCGCAACCGGCGGCGCCCCTTCGGCTGGAGCGACCCCGCCCGCGACTGCCCGCTCGACTCCGAACGGGCCCGCCGGGACCTGAAGGCCGCCTGCCTCGCCGTGGTCTGCGACCCGCACGCGCGGCGCGACCTCGGCCGCTTCGTCGACGGCGGCCACGCCGACCTGCCGGGGGCGGTCGTCTTCGGTTGCCTGCTGCACCTGCGGGGCTGCGTTCTGGTGGCAGTTCGCGGCCGGGTCCGGGGGCGCGCGTACCGCCCCCGCCGCGTACTGCCTCTTCCTCGACCACTCCCGGCGCGGCGAGCACCACGACGCCCGCCACTGGGCCCGCGAGCTGGGCCGCCGGGGCTTCCGTCCCGGCGGCCGCCGGGAGCTGCGCGAGGTCCGGCTGTGCGCCCAGGCGGCCGTCCTGCGGTACGTCGACCAGTGCGACGATCCCGACCTGGGCCCGGTGCCGCTGCCCAGGGCGGAGCTTCCCGTGGTGCTGGCCGCGTTCCTGGCGCCGTCCCCGCCCCCGCTCCCGCCGCGGCGGCCGCGCCCCGCCGCGGGCCCGCTGCGCCACCCCGCGC
>NZ_JZWV01000533.1 GCF_000966975.1 Streptomyces katrae
GCGCTGACCTCGGCCGCGCGGGGGGCGGTGGTCCGGACCGACTCCGGCGAGGCCCTGCGGCAGGCGCGGCTCGCGCTGGACGTCGTACGGGTCCTGGAGCGGCACCCGCTGGGGGTGCGCGCCGGGCGGCTGGCGCGGAAGGCCGGGCTGACGGAGGCGGAGCTGCGGCCGCTGCTGTCGATGCTGTGCGAGGAGGAGTACGCGCGGGGCAGCTCCAGCGCACCCTGGCGCTGGCGCGGGACAGCGCGGGCGCCGCCGTCTACCTCAGCCGGTACGCGGAGGGCGAGGTCCGGATCACCCAGATGGCGGACGGGCCGGGGGCTCCGCCGGTACGGGAGTGGGTGGACTTCCGGGACGCCGCGCACGCCAGCGCCGTCGGCAAGTGCCTGCTGACCCAGCTCGACCACGAGGTCAGGGCCGACCACGTGGCCCGCCACCGGCCGGCCCGGCTCACCCCGCACACCATCACCGACAGCCGGGTCCTGTTCAGCGCCCTCGACGCGGTGGCTCCCGGCGCCCCGGTGTTCGACCTGCGCGAGTACTCCCCCGGGGTCGTCTGCTCGGCGGTGCCCATCGCCACGGGCGGCGCCGCCGGGAGCCTGGCGCTCTCCCTGCCCGCCACCCACGCCCACCGGCTGCGGGAGGCCACGGAGGCCCTGCGCCGCAAGGCGGTCCCGGTGCTGCTGGCCCTGCTCCTGTCGGGCGCCATCCCCCCGGACGCCCCGGCCGCGGCCCCTCCCCCGGCGGCCGCCGCCCCGACCACGGAGACCCTGCGCCACCTGGGCCGGCTCTTCCGGACCCCGCTGACCCGGTTCACGGCGTCGGCCGCCGGCCCGCACCTGGTCAGCGACTCGGCGGCCGGGGCGGCGTACCTGTTCGACACCGACCCGGAGGGCGAGGGGCCGCGCCTGGCTCTCCCCCAGACCCTGGGCCCCCTGACGCCGGGCAGCCTCCCGGCCGAGGAGGGCCTGGTGGTCCTGGGCACCCGAGCCGGTACCGGGGCCTAGGCCGTTTCGTTCGGATCTTGCGAGGCTTGTCATACTTCCCGAATGGAAATGCGAGCCGTGGAGGCGGCACGGCGTTGGCTGTGCGCGACGGGTGGGTGAGCGACGAGAAGCCGGGGGAGCTGCTCACAGCCGAGCAAGTGGCACTCTCCTTGGCCGGCGATGTGTTCGCAGAGGACCTGGATGCAGCCGACCAGGTGCGGTTGGCCTTCGGACTGCTGGACCTGCTCGACGATTACTGGGTCACGTGCGAGATCCGGTTCGCGGATCAGGGCGCCGAGGGCCCCTTGCCCGCCGACGTGCTGTGGGACGGCTACCGTCGGCGGCTGGAAGCGGACCGGGACGCCGAGGCCGTCACCTACTCGCTGTGGGTGGACTGGTTCGAGAACCAAACCACCTCGGCGATGGCCTTCGCCGAGGTACTCGGTAACGACATCGGCCGAGTGGTGGCGAAGCCATCGGAAGCCCGCCTCCGCCGAGCCCGTCGGGTCCTGGAGTGTTCAGGCCCGGTCCGCTGGACGGTGAAGGAGCCGACGTACCGCACCGCCATGCGGCTTCCCGCCCTGCATCCAGCCCTCTTCTGCGGCCTTCTGGCGAGCTTCCACGACGTCTACGGCGACCTGGAACCGGCCGCCGCACTGACCCTCCTCGACCGGCTGGATCTCCCCGCGAATACCCGGCACCTCGCCAAACTGCGCCGCGTACTCGCCGCGGGGCACAAGAACCACTACCGCAGTCCCGCCGCCTGGGACGATGCGGTTCGCTCTTGCTCCTGAGCCGTGGGCCTGGCAGACCAAGAAAGATGCTGGCACATGGAGTCCGGCCAGGTAGATGGTCGCCGTCTTTTCGTAGCGCGTGGCGATGCCACGCCACTGCTTCAAGCGGTTGAGGCACCGTTCGACGGTGTTGCGCTGCTTGTACGCCTCGCGGTCGAAGGCGGGTGGCCTGGCTCCCTCGACGCAGGCGGTGAGCGCGCTGATCGGCCGGAACGGGGACGACCGTGGGAATGCCGCGCTTGCGTAGGTGCTGGCGGATGGCGCGGGAGGAACACGCCTTGTCAGCCAGGACCATGTCCGGGGTGGTGCGGGGCCGTCCGAGGGGGCGGGGAACACGCAGACGAGCCATCACGTCGGTGAAGACGGGCGCGTCTCCTGCCTGTCCGGGGGTGAGGACTAAAGCCAGAGGACGGCATCGGCCAACTGCCGCAAGGTGGATCTTGGTGGTCAGTCCGCCACGGGAGCGTTCCGCCACGGGATCGCGCGGTCGTCGGGCTCGCTGGCCATGGCCCCTTTTTACGGGCCCCTGCCGCGTGCTGGTGAGCGCGCACGATCGTGGAGTCCACCGACACGACCCAGTTCACGTCCTCGTCAGCATCGGCCTGGGCCATCAACGCTGCGAACACCCGCTCCCACATGCCATTGACAGACCACATCCGCCTAGCCGCCCGGGGTGAAGGAGTCCAGGGCGGTGTCGAAGTGGGCCCGGGCCTCGGTGAGGCGGCCGACGGGGGCCGACACCCAGACGTCGTACATCCGGCCGTTCTCGTCCCAGCACAGGTCGTAGGTGTGCCGGGCCCCCTCGGCCGGGCTGAAACCGTTCCAGGTGAACTCCCACAGGGCGGCGGGCAGTCCGTCGTGGGTGGTGGGGACGATCGTGTTGGCGCGGTAGCCGGGGTTGTTCGAAGGGCCGTTCGCGTCGGACCGCCGCATCGCGGCGAGCGGTCCGCCCGGCGAGGCGGGCGTGACCTTGATGCCGATCCGGAACGCGCCGTCCGGGGAGACGTAGAAGACGCGCTGGTCGTCGGTGGTGCGCTGGAAGTCCAGGGGCACGGCGAGGCCGAAGCCCGCCGGGTCCGCGAC
>NZ_JZWV01000534.1 GCF_000966975.1 Streptomyces katrae
GGCCGCCCCCGCAGCGGCCGACGGCGCCGCGGACCTGCCCCTGCGCTCCGACCGCAACACCCAGGGCGACATCCTGGCCGGCTCCCGCAAGGACCACGCCTGCCTCCTGCTGCTGCGCTTCCGCGACCCGGTCCTGGCCCGCCGCTGGCTGCGCCGGCTGCTGCCGGAGATCTCCACCACCGAGGAGATGGCCAGGTTCAATGCCGCCTTCAGCGCCGCCCGGGTCAAGGCGGGCGGCACCGACCCGGCCTCCCTCTCCGCCCAGTGGACGGGGCTCTCCCTCACCCACGCCGGGCTGCGCTTCTTCGCCGGACGCGACCCCTTCCCCGCGCTGCCGCCGGGCAGCACCGCCGAGGCCTTCGTCCAGGGCCCGGCCCGCCGGGCCGAGGCGCTCGGGGACACCGGCGACAGCTCCCCCGACTCCTGGGTGTTCGGCGGCGAGGGGCCGCACCGCGCCGTCCACGCGGTCCTCAACCTCTCGGCGGACGACCCCGAGAAGCTCGCCGAGGCCGTCGACCGCCACCAGCGGGACCTCGGGCCCGCCCAGGGCGTGCTCGTCTTCCGGCAGGACGGCGGCACCCTGCCCGGCGCGCTGCGCGGGCACGAGCACTTCGGCTTCACCGACGGCATCAGCCAGCCCGGCGTACGCGGCTTCCACGCCCCCGACCCGGCCACCGGGACCACCGTCCAGGGCAAGCCCGGGGCCCGGCTGGTCCCGGCCGGGGAGTTCCTCGTGGGCCAGGAGAAGGCCGGCAAGCGGCCCGCCGGGCTGCCCGCCTGGGCCACCGGAGGCTCGTTCCAGGTGGTCCGCCGGCTCGCCCAGGACGTACCCGGCTGGTGGGCGCAGGCCCGGGAGCGGCTGGCCGACCTCAAGCGGGCCGGGGCCGCCCCCGCCGAGGCGACCGACACCTGGCTCGCCGCCCGGCTGGTGGGCCGCTGGCCCGGCGGCACCCCCGTCGCGGGCTGCCCGCTCGCCGAACAGCCCTGCCCCGCCGGCACCGGCCCGACCGCGATCTCCTACCGCGACGACCCGCAGGGCTGGCACACCCCGCTGTTCGCGCACATCCGCAAGGGCAACCCGCGCGACGGCCTCGTCGCCGTCCCCGGCCGCCCCCCGCTGGACCCCGCCGTCACCGACACCCACCGCATCATCCGCCGCGGCATCCCCTACGGACCCGCGTACGACCCGGAGCAGGAGCCGGGCCGGGGCACCAACGGGGCCTCGCGCGGGCTGGTGTTCATCGGCTACCAGGCCGACCTGGTCCAGCAGTTCGAGTTCGTGGCCAAGCAGTGGATCAACGAGGCCGACTTCCCGGCCGGCCGCAGCCCGCGCACCGGCGCCGACCCCGTCCTGGGCCCCGGCTCCCCGGTGGCCTTCGAAAGCGAGTCCGAGGCCGGCAGCCGCGCCACCACCCTGCGCTTCGGCCGGTTCATCCGCACCGAGGGCGCCCTCTACGCCTTCACCCCCTCGATCCCCGCCCTGCGGGAGCTGGCCGAGGGCAGGCTCGACGTCTCCGTGGAGCTCCACCCCGGCGCCGTCCTGCGCGCGGGCGACGTCCTCGACGCCGGCGCCGCCCGGCTGGCCCTCGCCGCCGACGGGGACCTCGTCCTCCTCGACGCCTCGGGCGCCCGCCGCTGGAGCGCGGGCACCGCCGGCAAGGGCAGCGAGGCCGCCTTCTCCCACGACGGGGAGCTCACCGTGCGCACCGCCGACGGCGCGACCGCCTGGAGCAGCGGCACCGCCGGCCACCCCGGCGCCCGGCTGCTGGTCCGCCCCGGCGGCGACGCGGTGGTCCTCGACGGCGGCCGCGTCCTGTGG
>NZ_JZWV01000535.1 GCF_000966975.1 Streptomyces katrae
CGCGTGCTGTGGCGGGCCGGCGACGGCGACGGAAGGTGACCGGACGGGTACGGGAATCGGCCGGGGAACGGCCTGGAGAGCCCTTGCGTGCGAATCCGGGGGCGGTTGCTGCGTAAGGTGCTTACAGCACACCGATGTGCGACCACGGGTAGGGGAGGGCAGCCCCGACATGAACGGCAAGGAAGACGGACACATCGCGGACGCAGCGGACGCCACGGACGGCACGGAGTACGGCTTCGCCCGGGCGGGCGGCCTCGACGTGAACGACAAGGAGAAGGACGCCAAGGAGCAGCCGCTGAGAGTGGGCGTCGCGGTGCGCAAGCGGCGCCGCGCGCTCCACCTGACGCTGGCCGCGGTGTCGGCGCGCAGCGGGCTGTCCGTGCCCTTCCTGAGCCAGATAGAGAACGAGCGCGCCCGCCCCAGCATGCGGTCGCTGGAGCGGGTCGCGGACGCCCTGGAGACCACGGCGGTCGACCTGCTCGCCGCCTCCGACACGGCCCGCACGGTGGACCTGGTACGGGCCGGCGACGACTCCGGGCTCGGCCCGGTGGGCGGCGTGCGCCCCCTCGTACGGGGCCACCACCAGCTGCACGCGCTGGAGTTCAACGGCGACCAGGACGCCGGCCGCGAGTACCAGCACCGCAACGACGAGCTGATGTACGTGGTCTCCGGCGCCTGCCAGGTGGAGGCCGAGGGCCGCGCCTACCGGCTGGAGGAAGGGGACGCGCTGTTCCTCTCCGGCGGGGTCCGCCACCGCTGGCGGGCCGTCAGCGACGACACCCGGCTGCTGGTCGTCGCCGTCGGCGACCACATCCACGCCACCTCCGAGCCGCCCTCGCCGGGGCGCTGAGCCGGTGCGCGTCGTCTCGCTCGTGCCCTCCCTGACGGAGGCGGTCGCGGTGAGCGCGCCGGGCCTGCTGGCCGGGGTGACCGACTGGTGCACGCACCCGGCCGGCCTGGGGGAGGCGCGGCGGATCGGCGGGACCAAGAACCCCGACGTACGGGCCGTGGTGGAGCTGCGCCCGGACCTGGTGATCGCCAACGAGGAGGAGAACCGGGCCCCGGACCTGGCGGAGCTGCGTGCGGCCGGGCTGGAGGTGCTGGTCACCGAGATCCGTGACCTGCCGCAGGCCTTCTCCGAGCTGGACCGGCTGCTGGTGGGGTCGCTGGGGCTGGAGCGGCCCCGGTGGCTGGACCGGGCCGAGGAGGCCTGGGCGGCCGTGGAGCCCGTCGGAGACCTCGCCGCTTTCGTGCCGATCTGGCGGCGGCCCTGGATGGTGCTGGGC